>CAYYAG010000006.1:4337-15663 GCA_964470005.1 uncultured Muribaculaceae bacterium | reverse complement strand
AGATGTTAACTTACATCATGCCGCCCATGCCGCCCATATTAGGCATAGCAGGTTCAGCCTTTTCTTCAGGAATTTCAACAACTGCGGCTTCTGTAGTCAATAACATAGAGGCTACAGATGCAGCATTTACAAGAGCTGATCTTGTAACTTTAGCAGGATCAACAATACCTGATTTAAACATATCGGTGTACACATCTTTCAACGCATCATAGCCGTATGCTCCATCGTGAGCCAAGATGTTATCAACAACAACATCAGCTTTTGCACCAGCATTACGAGCAATTGCTCTTAAAGGTACATCCAAAGCAGCAGTTAAAATTCTATAACCGATTTTTTCATCATCAGATGAGAATTTTTCGGTTTCAAGTGCTTTTTGCAGTCCCTGCTGAACTCTCAACAACGCGACACCGCCACCCGGTACAATACCTTCTTCGTTAGCTGCTCTTGTAGCGTTCAAAGCATCCTCAATTCTGAGTTTACGTTCTTTAAGTTCAACTTCGCTTGCTGCACCAACTTCAATCAAGGCAACACCGCCGGAAAGTTTTGCAACACGTTCTTGAAGTTTTTCTTTATCATATTCGCTATCAGATGCTTCAATTTGTTTTCTAATTAATCTTACACGTTCCTGGACAGCAGATTTTGTTTCGTCGCCAACAACAATAGTTGTTTCATCCTTTGTAACAGTAACACGTTTAGCTTTACCCAGCATTTGGGTTGTAACATTTTCCATTTTAATACCGAGTTCTTCGGTAAACATTTGACCGCCTGTAAGAATTGCAATATCTTCAAGCATAGCTTTTCTTCTGTCACCAAAGCCCGGAGCCTTAACTGCAACAGCCCTTAAAACTTTTCTCATTGTATTAACAACCAATGTTGCAAGAGCTTCACCTTCAACATCTTCCGCAATTAATAACAATGATCTTCCGTCGCGGGCAACTTGTTCCAATAAAGGTACAAGATCAGCAATCAGGTTAATTTTCTTATTACAGCAGAATACATACGGATCTTCCAATACAGCTTCCATTCTTTCAGGATCAGTAACAAAGTATGGTGAAATATATCCTTTGTCGAACTGCATACCTTCAACAACCTTCAAATTAGTACCGAAAGATTTTGATTCTTCGACTGTTATTACACCGTCATGCCCAACTTTTTCCATTGCTTCTGCAATAAGTTCGCCGATTTCTTCATTATTACCCGCAGAAATTGCAGCTACCTGTGCGATTTCTTCTTTTGTATTAACCGGTCTTGACATATCTTTTATACTTTTAACGGCAACGTCAACAGCTTTATCAATACCGCGTTTCATAGACATAGGATTAGCCCCGGCGGTTAAGTTTTTCAAGCCTTCTTTAACAATTGCCTGAGCCAAAACTGATGCTGTTGTAGTACCGTCGCCTGCAACATCATTTGTTTTGGAAGAAACTTCTTTTAACAACTGAGCACCAGCGTTTTCAAGACCGTCTTTAAGCTCAATTTCTTTTGCAATAGTAACACCGTCATTAACGATTTGCGGTGCGCCGTATTTCTTTTCAAGGATTACATTTCTGCCTTTTGGCCCCAGTGTAACCTTAACCGCATCGGCTACTGCATCTATACCTTTTAGAAGCGATTTTCTAGCTTCTTCGTCAAATACTATACGTTTTGCCATTTTATTTTCTCCTTATCATAAATACTCGTTCGCCTCAGGGGCAAAGCTTTTTGAAAATTAATCTAAGACAGCTAAAGCATCTTTAACGGACAAAATTTTGTATTCAATACCATCCATTTTAATATCAGTACCGGCATATTTGGCGTAAAGAACAACATCTCCGACTTTAACGTCCATAGGTTCTCTTTCGCCCTTGTCATTCATTTTGCCCAAACCTACAGCAACAATTTCACCTTTTTGAGGTTTTTCTTTTGCACTGTCCGGAATAAAAATTCCGCCAGAAGTTTGTTCAGTGTCTTCAATAACCTTAATTACAATTCTGTCACCTAACGGTTTAATCATATTTTCCTCTCCTTTTTTGTAAACTAATTACATTTATATTTATAATACATATTTCAAAAATATTTAAAAAAGTTAAGGAAAAATTAATTATTTAATATTTGATTACAAATATACGGTTATAATTAAATCAAAGTTTCTATTTTAACATACCTAAAACAGCGTTTTATGCATTCAAAATATTGAAACAAATACACTACATAGTATGAGGCAATTAGTGTCAAACAAACTTATCCCCTTATTTACTTATTCCAATATAGTCTTTTTATGGTATTCTAAATGTATGAAACGGGTTATATATGTTATCTTAATTTTGGTGTTAATTTTAGGACTGTTAAAAGCCTGTATTCGCCGCGACATTGAGGAAACAAATACAACAAAAATATTAAACACTCAATCAAAAGAAATCACATTTCCCGATGATCAAAAAACAGTAACCATAAACGGAATTGATTACCTCCAATCACAGGCACCTATAGGGAAATTTGGGGGAACTTTTACGGCATCTACAATTGGCGAAGGACCCAAAACATTTAATCCGTTCAATTCAAAAGACAATATATCTTCTGCAATGTCTGAAATTATGTATGACGGTCTTTTAACAACCCATCCGGTCACAGGACAACCCATCCCGAAACTTGCAAAATCTTTCTCAATCTCCGATGACGGAAAAGAATATACAATTAATCTCCGCCACGGTATAAAATGGTCTGACGGAAAACCTATAACTGCAGACGATGTTGTTTTTACCTGGCGTGATATAATTCTTGCAGGTTTAGGTAACACCTCCATAAGAGACTCAATAATTATTGACGGAAAACTCCCTACTGTCCATAAGATTGATGATTATACCGTTAAGTTTATTACTCCGGAACCTTTTGCTCCGTTTGTAAGAATGTTGTCGTCTCCAATTGCGCCTAAACATATATTTGAAGCTGCCGTTAAAAAAGGTGCACAATACTTTGATACATTCTTCTCCACTAATACAAAGCCCGAAAAGTTTGTCACATCAGGAGCTTTTAAACTTAAAGAATACGTACCCGCTCAACGCGTAGTCTATGAAAGAAATCCAAACTATTACATTATAAATAAAAACGGTGACAAACTTCCCTACTTGGATAGATTAGTTTACTTAATTGTAGGTGATTTAAATAATGAAGTTTTAAAATTTGAAGCAAAAGAACTTGATACAATTAATCTTCAAGGTTCAAAGGTTGCCCGATATAAAACTATGGAACCGCATTCGGATTTTACAATATACAATCTGGGGCCTAATACCGGAACACTTTACCTCGCCATGAATTTGAATAACCGCAAAAACGATAAAGGCGATTTTTACGTTAACCCCAAAAAACAAGTCTGGTTTAATGATGTAAATTTTAGAAAAGCAGTTGATTACGCAATTGACCGTAAAAACATGGTTTTAAATATTGCAAACGGAATAGGCGCACCGCTTTTCACGGCAGAAAGCCTTAATTCGATTTTCTTAAACAAAGAGCTGAAACCTTACGATAGAGATTTGGATAAATCACGTGAGCTATTAAAAAAATCAGGATTTCATTGGGACAAACAGGGACGCCTTTTTGATAAATTCAATAACCGCGTTGAATTTGATATGTTTACCAATGCCGGTAACACCGAACGTGAAGCAATAGGTGTTATGGTTAAGCAGGATCTTGAAGATTTGGGGATGAAAATTAATTTTAAACCGGTTGAATTCAACTCACTTGTCAATAAACTTGTCAATACACTTGACTGGGATATGGTTATTATGGGTTTTACCGGCTCCCCGCTTGAACCTAACGGCGGCAAAAATGTTATGATGTCTGACGGCACACTTCACGTTTATAATATGAGGTTAGAAAAGGACAAGAATTCCCCGCGTTATGATTTTGAGAAAAAAATTGATGAAATGTTTATTAAAGGCGCACTCGCAACAAAATTTGAGGAAAGAAAAAAATATTACGATGAATATCAAAAAATTGTATACGATGAAAAGCCGTTTATATATATATATTCGCCAACTGTAATCATAGCAGTCAGAGATAAATTCAAAAACATATTCCCGACATCTCTCGGCGGAGTTACATATAATATAGAAGAAATTTATATAGGAGAATAATGGAAATCTTAAAATACATATTTAAAAGAATCTTACAGACGATACCTTTATTAATAATAGTGTCGCTAATAAGCTTTTTTATAATAAGATTGTCACCCGTTGATCCGCTTGCAGAATTACGACTTAATCCATCTGTTTCTAAAGAAACTCTGGAAAAAGAAACCCAAAGGCTGGGGCTGGATAAACCAATAATTGTCCAGTATGGCAAATGGGCAAAATCCTTTATTAAAGGTGATTTAGGTATAACCTCAAGCGGGGAACAGGTTAGCGCAAAACTTAAAGAAAGAATTCCGAATACACTTTTACTAACTGTAGTAGTAATATTACTGACTTGGCTTGTCGGTATTCCGCTGGGTATACTTGCAGCATTAAAGTGGAAAACACCTTTTGACAGAATATTAACGGTTTTAAGCAGTATAGGAATGGCAATACCCTCGTTTTTCTTTGCAGTTTTACTTTTAATATTTGCAGTAAGGACAGGCTGGTTTCCGGTAGGAGGTTTAACAAGTGCAAACTTTGCCGATATGAGTTTATTAGCACAAATCAAAGACATTGCTCACCACCTGTTTTTACCCGTAACTGTACTTTTTACCCTCTCGCTTGCAGGACTGCAACGACAGATGCGTGCAAATATGCTTGACGTACTTGACAGCGATTATGTAAAATTTGCACGCGCAAAAGGCTTGAGCGAATTTAAAGTTGTATATAAACATGCATTAAGAAACGCAATTAATCCATTAATAACCCTTTTAGGTTTTGAATTTGCAGGGTTATTGAGCGGGGCAGCTTTGACAGAATATGTATTCCAGTACCCGGGACTTGGAAGATTAATTCTGGAAGCTGTTTTAAAATCCGATATTAACCTTGTTATGGCATCATTAATGATGGGTGCCATTATGCTTGTTTTAGGCAACCTGATAGCAGATATACTGCTAATTATTACAGATCCGAGAATTAGGGTGAAATCATGAGAGAAGTTATAAAACAATTATTAAAAGATAAATTTGCCAGGCTTGCCCTAATTTTGTTAGGGATAATTTATCTTGCGCTTTTCTTCGCAGATTTTTTAGCTCCCTATACAAAAGATTTTTCTGACAGAACAATGGCTTATGTTCCGCCATCCAAAATTTTCACCATTGACGAAAACGGTAGAGTTTCCAGACCTTATACGTATAACTATATAAGAGAGTTTGACCAGCAAAAGCTTGAAATGAATTATAAACTGGATCGTACACAAAAATACTATCTGAAATTTTTTGCACAGGGGCAACCTTATAAATTTTTAGGGCTTATACCTATGAAACGCCATTTTGTAACAGTCGAGCCGGAAGGCAGATTATTTCTTCTTGGTTCGGATATAAACGGTCGTGATGTATTTTCAAGACTGTTGTTCGGCGGAAGAATTTCAATGACCATAGGATTTCTTGCTCTATTTGTACTTTTTCCGATAGGACTGTTATACGGCGGAATATCAGGTTATTTTGAAGGCAAAGTTGATGCGGTTATGATGAGATTTGCTGAGGCAGTTATGTCTATTCCGAGTTTCTATTTACTGATAATTCTTGCATCTATCCTGCCCTCAGGTATGACAAGTATACAGAGATTTATCCTGATTGTTATAATTCTGGCATTAATCGGCTGGGCAGGTTTTGCAAGAGTAGTTCGCGGAATGGTTTTGTCTGTTAAAAATCAGGAATTTGTTCAGGCTGCAAAATCAATCGGGCAGTCAAGGCTTGGTATAATTATAAAACACATCCTACCCCAGACAACAAGCTTTGTAATAGTTGCGATGACGCTTTCTGTGCCTTCTTACATACTATCCGAATCAGGACTGAGCTTTTTAGGGTTAGGGATTCAACAGCCTGATGCAAGCTGGGGTAATATGCTAAAAGAGGCACAGGAATTTACAAATATAATATACCGTCCATGGCTTTTAACTCCGGGATTTTTAATTTTTATTGCGGTATTGGCATTTAACTTAATAGGTGATACAATAAGGGACGTATTAGATCCAAAAAGCAGGGTAAGATAAATGGACTTATTAGGAATTTTTGATTTGAATATAACAATACGCGTAATTTCCGCATTATTGTTAGGCTTTGCAGTAGGCTTGGAGCGAGAAATGACAAACAAATATGCCGGCTTGAGGACGAACATACTTGTTTGTCTTGGAGCATGTGTATTTACAATAATTTCAATATACGGATTTCCTGCAATAACAGTAACTTCTGCGGAACTTGGCACAAGAGATACAGCTCGAGTTGCTGCACAGGTTGTAACAGGTATAGGTTTTATAGGCGGCGGCACTGTATTAAGACATGGCGCAACTGTTTTTGGACTTACGACAGCCGCAACCCTTTTTATGTCTGCTGCAATAGGGATGGCATGCGGTGCCGGAATGTTTGATCTTGCAATTGTTGCAACCATTGTTTCTATAATTACCCTTGTTTCTGTAAGATTTTTCGAAAAAAATGTTCTCATCTCCAGCACTAAAAATACACGACGCTTAAAAATTTCATTAAAATGCCAGAACAAACACACTGATGAGATTTATAAACATATTGTAAATAAATACCCGTATTTAAAAGAAATAAGCAAAAAATCCGATGATAACCTGACAAAAATCAATGTCATTCTTGAACTTTCTGCCAGAAAACCAATGCAGTCACTATATAATGAATTTCAAAACTTTGAGGGAATAGAATCCGTATCCATACAAGAATTTTGCGAGTCTTAAAAGCTGAATTGCCAAATTAATATTTTTTTGTTACGCTTTTATCAGAATCAGATAAAGGGGAGAAATTTATGTCAGGACACTCAAAATGGTCAACTATTAAACATAAAAAAGCAAAAGTAGATTCCCAACGGGCAGTTGTTTTTCAGAAATATTCACGAGAACTAATAGTAGCATCAAGACTTGGCGGACCGGATCCGGCAGGGAACTTCCGTTTAAGAACAGCTATAGAAAAGGCAAAAGCCGCAGGGCTTCCTAACGACAATATTAAACGTGCAATAGAAAAAGGCGCAGGAACATCCGGTGCTGAAAATTACGAAGAATTAATTTATGAGGGTTATGCTCCCGGAGGAGTCGCTGTTGTAATTGAAGCAATGACTGACAACCGCAACCGTACAGCAGGCGACATAAGAAGTTATTTTACAAAATTTGGCGGAAGCCTGGGAGCAACAGGATGCGTTGGTTGGATGTTTGACCAGAAAGGTTCAATCTCTTTTGACAAGTCCGTTGATTATGAAAAGCTTTTTGAATCAGCTATAGCACTTGATGCTGAAGATATTCTGGAGGAGGAGGATGAGTACAAAGTTATCACCTCTGTTGAAAATTTCCAAAAAATCGTTGAAGGTCTTGAGTCTGAAGGGTTTAAAAGTAAAACAGCCGAATTTACAAGGATACCGCAAAATACTGTTGAAGTTACAGATGAAACAGTTGCAGGACAAATAATGAAATTATTGGATAGAATTGAAGAACACGATGACGTCCAAAATGTCTATGCAAACTTTGATATATCTGACGATATTTTACAAAAACTTGAGGGCTAAACAATTTTAGAACTTATTAAAAAACTTTCACTACTACTCAACGAAAGTTACAGCGAAAAATCTGTTGTGACATCTGTTGGAAAGTTTTTTGACGAAAATTTTGCAACCGGCAGTTGTAATATAATTATTAACGAACTTTATATGTCCGATAAACCGCACTATCCGCTTCGTAAGCATAATAAAATCATTGGTTACTTGGAGTTTAATAATACAAATAAACGCCTTGAAGAATTTCTGGATGTCGCACTTTACCTCATATCTTTAAAAATTCAAAATATTATTCTGTCCGAGAGGATGCAGAAAAATATTGATTTTCAAAACGCAATGAAAAATATTGCTAAAATTATTGAAACCCAGTATGAATTAAACTACATTATACCGCTTCTCGGTGAAATGATTGATAAATTTATTCAGAATCACCTTATCTATATATTTATAAAAAATAAAAACAATTACAAATTAATGTGGCCTTCTGCATGCAATGATAATAAAATAATGGATATAATAAATCTTGAACCGCGAAAAAGAATAACAACCGATGAATTGGGTATATTTCCTTTAATACATGAAAATAAATTATTAGGTTTTATAGTAACTAAAAATCTTGATAACAAACTTACACTTAAAGAAACAGAATACCTTGAAGATCTGGCAAACCAAGCGGCAACAACAATTAACCGGGCAAATGCATATGCTGAAATTTTAAAACACGCAACGCTTGATGCACTTACCGGATTTTATAACCGGCGCCAGCTTGAGGAACGTATAAAACAAGAAATTGCAAGCTCACGCCGCCAAAAAACACCTCTTTGCGCAATAATGATAGATATTGATTTCTTCAAAAAGGTTAATGATACATACGGACACGCAGCCGGTGACCTGGTATTAAGAACAGTATCAAAAGTTATACGCTCTCAGCTTCGTGAATATGATATTGCCGGCCGATATGGCGGGGAAGAATTTGTTATTCTGCTGCCTTTTACAAAAATTGGAGAGGCAAAAATGGTTGCAGAACGTCTCAGAAAATCTGTTGAAAATAAAGCTATTGATATATCAAAAATAAATCATGATGCTTCTGAAAAAGAAATTCATGTTACTATAAGTTCAGGTATTTACCAGTTAAAAGCCGATGATCAAGAACAAAATTTAGTAAAAAATGCTGACAAAGCCCTGTATGAAGCAAAAAATTCAGGCAGAAATAAGGTAGTTATATATGAAGTATGAAAAAATTTGTCGTAATTTAGAAGAAACAAAAGAATTAGCAGAAAAATTCGCAAAGCTTATTGAGACAAAGGGTTGTTTTGTAAGTTTATACGGAGAAATAGGCGCCGGAAAAACAGCTTTTGTAAAACTGGTTGCACAGGCACTCGGGGTAACCGAAAAAGTAACAAGCCCGAGTTTTGTAATCCTTAATGAATATCATACGGCAAAGTTGCCGGTTTACCATTTTGACTTATACAGACTTGAAAACGAAGGTATTAAAACTATTCTTGATGAATTAAGAGAATACTCGGAAGGACATCAGGCAACTTTTGTTGAATGGGCAGAATTTTCACAGGATGAGATTCCTTTTGACCATATAAAAATAAATGTTACATATGATGAAGATGACACAAGAAAATATTCCTTTGAATCAACAGGTCATGATAACATAACCATAGTAGGGGAATTAAATAAGTGAAAATAATAGCATTTGATACATGCTTGGATAAAATGTACATAGTCTTGAGGACGGAAAACGAAATTTTAGAATCTGAAGTTGTTAAAAATACTGAAAGTAAATACCATTCTGCTTTTTTAATTTCTACAATACGTAATGTTCTGCGCAAGAACGGTTTAAAACCTGAAGATATTGATATGATAGGCATAAATATAGGCCCGGGAAGTTTTACCGGTATTAGAGCGTGTACAACAGTTGCCAGAGTAATGGCTCAACAACTGGGAATAAAAGCTATAGGTGTTTCTTCATTGGAAATTTTATCAAAGCTTGGCGGTGAAAATCCGCTTGTAGCCCTTGATGCACGGAAAAACAAAGCCTATCTGTGGTATAACAATGAAATTAAAGGTGCTGTTGAAATTGAAAAAGTTCAGGAAATAATAAAGAACGGCAATTATAACGTTATCACGGATGACAGACTGCAAAAGATAATTGGCGGGACATCTTATCAGCAAAACGATTATCCGCTTGGAGAAATTTTGTCCGACCTGGTTATTCATAAATCAAAAACCCAAAGCGGCAATTGGGCGGAATTGCTGCCGTTATATATTCAACCCCCGCCAGTATACGAAAAATGACAGAGTCAGTTTTTAAACAACTGACAATTTTTTTTATTTAGGAGATTTAAAATAATATGAGAATTCAACCGGTAAATTTATTTAACATCAATAGAAAAGAGAATACGCAGTATGATTGTTCTCCTAATAAGATATTTATCAAACCGGCAGTTGACAGTGTGAGCTTTACAAGTAAATCCGCCATGTCAATAAAAGATTTTAAAAAACTTGGAAAATACATGACATGCCTGTACTCAGGTGAGAAAATGATTACAAATGAACAATTAACCAAAATGAAGAAACGGGGATTTTTTCAAGGTTCAATAAGTGAAGTTGTAAGAAAATTAAAGCCTTACGAAAATAAATATCTTGAACCCGTTGAAAAGGAAGTATTTGAAAGAATTGAACAAGCCTCAAAAGAAAGTCCGGATATTGATCTTCCCCAGCTTTTTAAAAACTGGTATATTCAAACACGTTCAAATTTCAGAAAAGTTCAAAAGCCCAAATTTGATGCAATAAAAACTCTTGGTGCAGAACTTCCGCAGGAATATCTTCAACCCTTTTTCCAATTTATGGAAACTATTGACAAAAAGCTATATGATCAACCTATTAAACAGGAATTCAGCCTTAAAGAATTTTCTTACAAAATAACAAAAATTATTGAAAAAATGTCTGACGGCAACCTTAAAAACCGCATGCAAAAGTTACTTGGTCAGTTGCATGATGAAAGCCTTACCTCCGGTAAAAAACCTTTAAGCTCCTCCTTTGTGAAACAGGTATTTGACTTTAAAAATGTGAAATCAACCGGTCGAAAGGCAGTATTATACGAAAAAGAATACAAACAATATGAAACAAATAAAGATGCCGTTCGTATTCAAATAATAGAAAAAATGAGAAAAATTGCAGAGTTAAAAGGCTACAAAAAGCTTGAAAAACTATGTGCCGAAAATATCGGGATGATAGAAGGGATACCCGTTCAAGTGCCGTTTAGCAACAAAGCTTTTGTATATGATCTGGATAAAATTTTGACGGGACTGCCGGATGAAAAACTTAAACAAAAAATGATGGACATAGCAATGAACCTGCCTACATCATCAAGAAGTGCGGATGCTTTAATTTTGAAGTTTCGCGATTCTGACCCAAACATTATCGGGGACAGATTATTTAATCCCGCGATGGTATCACTTGAGCACTTAAAGCCAAAGTCCGAAGGCGGAACAAATACAATAGCAAATTGCGCACTTGCAAAAAAACAAATAAATTCCGACAGGCAAAGTACTCCTCTATGGCAAGTATTATTACAGTATCCCCTAAAAAACCAGCAAAAATATGCAGATAACCTTGCAAAACTCGTAAACCGGGGTAAACTTAGCTATGATGACGCA
>CAYYAG010000006.1:0-4237 GCA_964470005.1 uncultured Muribaculaceae bacterium | reverse complement strand
TACAAAGAGTCTTCCGATTATTCATGTGTACATAAATTAGGGAATAGTCTCATGGCAGAAGCAGGATTTTCATTTAACAGACCATATAAACCTTTCGGATTAAATGTAAAAGTTCCGGAAAGGACATTAAAACAAGCAGGGGAAACATTAGGCAACCTGGCAAAAGGTCCTGCAGATCCGCTTTTCAAATTTTTAGAAGAAAATGAACAGGTATTTAACGGTGATTTGGCATTCCAAATAAATAGAATAAGCGCACAAAGCTTTACCATTGGTTCTGCAATGCGTCTTGAAGACGAAAAAATGAACGGTATGCCACCAAGCTTTGATATGCATTTTTAACAGAAACATTTTTTATTGTCTATAAATGATAGAAAGGCCCGACGAGGGCCTTTTTAGCATTTAAAATGGTCTTGAAAGATATGCAAAATAATATTTATTTCCTGACTCTGGTGCTTCTATAACATAATACTCATATAAAAATCTAAAATAAAAATTTATCTGTATAAAAAACGTCGAGATAAGTTGGTCATTTTTTATGTTTACGATATAATTAAACCGAATAATAGAAGTGTAAATACATAAAAAGCGTTTAGGAAGAACGCAGGAAAGGAAAAGAATTATGACAGTTCCTCAAACTCACAAAACCCAATTGGAAATCGGAGGAAAAACCGTTACAATTGAAACAGGGAAGTATGCACAATCTACCAACGGTTCTGTAACAATAAGATGCGGTGACACAATGTTGTTTGTTCACTGTGTCGTATCAAAAGAACCTCGTGTAGGTATAGATTTCTTCCCATTATTAATAGATTACGAAGAAAGAATGTCTTCAATCGGACGTATCCCCGGCGGTTATAACCGTTCAGAAGGAAAAGCAAGCGATAAAGCGATTTTGGTATCAAGATTAATAGACAGACCAATCAGACCACTTTTCCCCAAAGGATACAGAAATGATATACAAATCGTAGCTCAATTATTTAGCTATGACCAGCAAAACCAGCCAGATACACTTGCGATGCTCGGTGCATCATTTGCTTTAATGCTTTCGGGCGCACCTTTTGAAGGTCCGATAGGCGCTGTCCGTGTTTCTAAAGACGAAAACGGCAATATGATTGCAAACCCAACACACCAGCAGGCAGATAAATCCGATCTTGATATCGTTGTTGCGGGAACTCATGACAGCGTTATTATGGTTGAAGCAGGCTGCAAATTCGTAACGGAAGATGATATTATGAATGCCGTTGAATTTGCACAAGGCGAAATTAAAAAACAATGCGAAGCACAAGTCGCTTTTGCCAGAGAATGCGACGTTGTTAAAGAGGAATTCGTAAACCCTTATGATACAACAGAATTGAAGAAAATTATTGATGAAACAGCTCACGATATGATTTTTGATGCATATCATAATTTTGATAGAGAATATAGACAAAATAAACTTGAAGAAGCTAAAAAGCTTGTTAAAGAAAAAATTGATGCATTACCTGAAGATCACTACATAAAACAAATTATCGAAGAAACAGGTATTGATTTTGTCGCAGAAGAATTCAAAAATGCAGAAAAGAAAATTATGCGTACAATGATTTTGGACGAAGGAGTCCGCGCCGACGGCAGAAAACCGAACGAAGTCCGTCCTATCTGGTGTGAAGTTGGTATTATACCTCGAGCTCACGGATCAGCTGTATTCACAAGGGGCCAGACTCAGGTATTATCAATTGCAACCCTGGCAGGTCCCGGTATGAAACAGGAACTGGACGGTGTTGATCCGGAAACAGAAAAAACCTATATGCATAAATATATTTTCCCTGGTTTTTCAGTCGGTGAGGTTAAACCGTTAAGGGGACCGGGAAGACGTGAAGTAGGCCACGGAAATTTGGCTGAAAGAGCTAACGTTCCGGCATTGCCTTCTCAAGAAGAATTCGGTTACACAATTCGTGTAACATCAGATGTTCTTGAATCAAACGGTTCAACTTCAATGGCATCAACATGCGGATCTTCTATGGCTCTAATGAATGCCGGTGTGCCCGTTAAATGTATGATTGGCGGTGTTGCAATGGGTATGATTACGGAAGAAGGCAAAGACCCTGTTGTGTTAACTGATATACAAGGTATTGAAGACTTTTTAGGCGATATGGACTTTAAAGTAACAGGTAATGATACCGGTATCACAGCACTACAGATGGATATGAAGGCAAAAGGTATAGCAAATGATACTTTACGCCGTGCATTGCAGCAGGCAAAAGAAGGCAGACTCCATATTTTAGGAGAAATGAGGAAGGTAATAACGGCTCCAGCCGATCACCTTTCACCATTTGCCCCCAGCATTACAACAATGACAATTTCAACAGAAGATATAGGAACAGTTATCGGACCGGGTGGAAAACAAATCAGACAGATTATAGATGCCTCCGGCGCTGAAATTGACATTCAGGATAACGGTGTTGTCACTATTACCTCTAACGATCAGGAAGGTGCTGAAATAGCTAAACGAATGATTAAGGAGCTTACATTTAAACCTGAAGTTGGTATGATTATGAAGGGTAAGATTGTAAGAATTATTCCTATAGGCGCTTTTGTTGAGCTATGCGGAGGTAAAGACGGCATGGTTCATATCTCCCAGGTATGCAATGAACGTATTGATACTATTGAACCCCATCTCCATATAGGTGATGAAGTGGTTGTTAAAATCATAAAAATTGACGACAAGGGCAGAGTCAACCTTACAATTAAGGGAGTAACAGACGAGGAAAAAGCTCAGTTTAATTAGTCATTTGACTTAAACTTAAAACAAATAACCTTCCTTTTGGGAGGTTATTTGTTTATTTAATATTAAAGAATTGTTTTACAATTAACCACATACCAAGCATTTTTTGGCTCATGTCATAATCAAACGGTCTAATATATTTATCTATATTTTTTATATCAACAGCTGCCATAAAGCTGAACACATCCGAATTTCTTGTTATAAATTCAAAGAGAAAGCGTTCTGTCATGGCTGACATCAGATTTTTATCAGCATTATCATCAATAAAATAACGTGCCGTTGTGTTCTGCGGAATAATATATTCCTTTTGCAAAAGATGAACAAAAAGCGATTTTACTTGAGGGTATTGTTGGATATTTTCTTTCATAGCATTAAACAGAAACGTATATGGCGTTTTCACGACAACAGATTTACTAACATCATAATCAATAATATTATCTACCATTTTATTGATAATTTTATTAATTTCTTTATTAGTTAACGGTTGCTGATATTTAGCAATTGTTTGTTGAACAAACTGTTTTTCTTCCGCAGATAACGAAGTGAATCCTGATACCATAAGCATTTCAGACAATTGTTGGTGATCTAAAAAAGCCATATCATGTTTTTGTATAAATCTGGAATTTTTGAATGCTTCCAGATGAAGCCTCTTATCAATATCATCTAATGCAATACCAGACAAATCTATCCTGACATCATCATCGTCATCACTTGCCAGTACACGTTGTATAACAAATGCCATATCATCGTCATTTTTTTTATCGTCATTTGAAAGCTTTATAGCCAATTCTCTAAGCGCTTGTGCAGCAATACTCACATATTTTTTATTATTTTTTACAAAATCTTCATAAACCTCATCGGATATTTCTTTGACTTCTTCTTCAGGCATAAGCTGAGCCTTAATTTGGCTTATATATTCATAATTTAACTCCTCTTGTTTTGAAAAACTCTCAGCATCTTTTTGATATAAAACCTCACCACTATGTTCCAACAAATTATCGACATTTAATAATAAAGACAACAAATAATCTTCGGTAACTTTCGGATGTTTAAGTACGAAATTAGTATATCTTTGAGCATAAGATTCAGGTAAGAATTTATATTCAGCAGAATATTTTGAAGCGAGAATCTTTGGGAGCGATACCACAATAGATACCTTTGAACCGTCAGCAATTATAAAATCATACACCTTCCCATTAACCTTGTCTGCTTCTTTCTGCAGGAATTCCGTGAAAGTTAGGGTTTCCTTAGATTCTTTAAGATCCTGTTCAGAGGGCTGAACTTGTTGTGAGTCAAGCTCACGAAACATTTCATCATATTCTTCTTGAATACGATTGTGTTCAATCTCACGAGCTACTCTTTCGGCTTTTATACCGTGTGCATACTCCAAGAGTTCCTGAAACTCATCATTCTGTCCATCAACACCATACACATCAAAGAAAAATCTGATAGTCGATGACATTACAAGTGAACGGA
>CAYYAG010000005.1:41370-51325 GCA_964470005.1 uncultured Muribaculaceae bacterium | reverse complement strand
CCCATAGATTGCAGTTTTAATTCAGCAATCTTAACATCAACTTCATGAGGAAGTGTGTGAAGTTTATTTTCTAATTTGCCTTTATTTTTAACAATGAATTCCATACCAAGTGCCTGATTTGCAAAGCTCATATCCATTACGCTTGCAGGATGACCTTCGGCTGCGGCAAGGTTTACAAGTCTGCCCTGAGATAATACATAAATTGATTTACCATTGTTTAATTTATATTCTTCTAAATCAGGTCTGATTTGTTTGATTTCTGTGGTGAATTCCTTAAGCCCGTTCACATTAACTTCCCAGTCAAAGTGACCTGCATTTGCAACAAAAGCCCCGTCTTTCATTGTTAATAAGTGTTTAACGTCAACAACATGTTTGTCGCCGGTAACGGTTAAGAATATATCACCCTCCAAAGCCGCTTTTGCAATTGGCATTACACGGTAACCTTCCATTGCTGCTTCAAGCGCTTTCAGCGGATCTACTTCACATACAATTACGTTTGCACCAAGTGCCTTTGCACGTAAGGCGCATCCTTTTCCGCACCACCCATAACCTGAAATAACAACTGTTTTTCCGGCTATAAGTATGTTTGTTGCACGAATAATTCCGTCCATTGAACTTTGACCTGTTCCATATCTGTTATCATATAAGTGTTTTGTTAAGCTTGTGTTTATACCTACAGCCGGAAACTTTAACTTTCCTTCAGCCTCCATTGCCTGAAGTCTTATAATTCCGGTTGTGGTTTCCTCAGTTGATCCGATAACTTTTTCTGCAAGATCCGGTCTTTCTATGTGTAATGTTGAAACTAAATCACAACCGTCTTCAATGATTAAATCCGGCTCGTGATTAATGGCTTCTTGAATATGCTTTTTGTAAGTACCCGTGCTTTCGCCAGCTATTGCAAATACAGGAATTTCATAATACTTTACAAGTGCCGCCGCAACATCATCCTGTGTTGATAAAGGATTTGATGCAACTAATATAGCGTCAGCTCCGCCGGATTTTAAAACAATACATAATGCTGCTGTTTCTTTGGTAACGTGTGAACATGCAGATAATTTTAAGCCCTTAAACGGCTGTTCATTGATAAATCTTTTTTGTATTTGAGATAAAACAGGCATGTCTTTAAATGCCCATTCTATCTGGTTTTTACCTTGTTCTGCAAGACTTATGTCTTTAATATCATATTTTAATTCTGTCATTAGCATTAAATTTCTCCAATTAATTGTATCCGGTACACGATTAATTATAGTGCAGAAAAATGGAATAATCATTTATTGTCAAAAGTATGTAAAATTTTCTTAATAAACTAATTTGTTTTGGCAAAAATCAGTTTTCAGTTTTATTATAATTTTAGGTAATAAGGAGCACTGTGTGAAAGTTAATTCAATAAATGTTAATTTGCCGAAAGTTTTTTTTAGGGGGTATGCACCGGTAAAAGATAATTACGGTTACAGGGGCTATGAATTCAATTATCCTTTTGATGAGGATCAATTTGACTGTTACCTTGAGATGTTTGAGGTAGAAAAAGATAAAAATGGAAATTATGTTGTAGGGGATATTATACCTAATTTTGAAAGCGGTAATAATGAGCTAAAACTTAAAGCCGGTAAAAATGTAGTGGATATAGGCTCAAACTATTTTATAACGGATGAAAGTCCTTTTGCCTATCATTACAAACTGGTGAGAAAATCAGGTGGTGATCCTTTATATGCTGTTGATGCAGGAAATATCATTGATAATAGAGCAAAAGGTGCTCATGAGGTTTATAACTATGTAACCCGATCCGGTTCCAACCTTACCCACGGCGGCTCAATGAAGCTCATTGTTCCTGATAACTACAGAGTAGGCGAAATCTATAATAAAGAATTGTTTACTAAAAATAACATTTTACATGATGAAACATTGTTAAAAAAAGCAAAGTATTCATATAAGCATTTCTCTAATAAAATCGGAGGAACATTAGCAGGGATTGAAAAATCGTTAGATGACGGCTCATTAGACGGGTATTCAAGTATAGTTTCTTTGCCTATATTTACTGATGACAGCAGATCTTCTCATGCTTATTGGAATAAAAATAATATGCAAATTGCCCAGTCACTGGGAAATATTAATAATTATGCATCTTTGCAGCGGAAAATGTTTGCAAAAGGTATGACATTTGTTTCTGATGGCTCGTTTGTTAATGAAGGTTTAGAAGGAATTCACATTGCTAACGTTATGAGATGGGGTGAAAAATCGCCTTATTATCACTGGTTTAATATATCTGGATTCCCTTTGACGTTTGGTGTGTTTGGAAAAAATTCAAAATATATTTCACATAAAATCGTAAACAGCCCTTATAATTACAGACAAGAATCTAATGGCCGAGTTAGTATATTCAGTAATGACGATTACGACCCTAAAAAGCCGACATTTATCCAGATATTTGATAAAAGACTTGTAAGCGCCGAGCAGCAAGAAGATAATCAAAATTTAATAAATTCCTATGATATTTTAAATACGAATAACCCGTATGATATTAATACACATAATGATACGGTTATTCCGTTTGCTTTTGAAGTTGATCCCGAAATTTATAATAAAAATATATTGTATTTGAGTGACTATAACAAAAAGCATAAAGATACTATAAAGATTGACGATATTGCCGGAACGAGAATTTTAAGCAAAAATACTTATTTTGAGCTTGAAGATAAAATTGAAAGTAATATAGAAACCTGGGATGCCAATACGGATATTATCAAATTAAATTACGCGGGTTCACATACTATAACAGAACGGATAAAAAATCTGCCCATAAAAGAAAGAACAAAGCTCTTAAAATTATTGGAAAGAAGCAACGTGGAGGTTCAAGATTACACAATAACCTCAGGTATGTATTGGACGCAAAAAACAAAAGATATACTGACTTTGTATGTGGCACAGAATTTGAAAGATATTAAGAATCAAGAGGCAGAGCAAATTCTTGAAAAGATAGATTACAATATTAATAATAAAGTTTTTCCTGAAAAAATCAAAAATCTTAATAAAGATGTTATTCAAAATATTTTGGATGGAAATTATGTATCAGACCGCAAATTTTATGATGATTCTTATGTCGAGCAGGTTAAAATGGGGCTGATGAGTATGCCTCTGGAGTCAATAGAGTTCGGGGATAACCTTGTTGGGGTATTGGCTACTCCTTATATTTCCAAACGAGCTTCATGTGTGGAGGATATAGGTGTTTCCCGGTATGATTTGTATAAGCAAGAAGAGAAGCGGAAGCAAGAAGAAAAGCAGAAGAAAGAAGATAAGCATATGCCTGCAGAATACAAACGAGGGCGGAAGTTTAAGATAGAAGATAAGCATATGCCTGCAGAATACAAACACGGGTATGAGTATACGCAGAGAATGTATGAAAATGAAATGCTCGATTTTGCATTGGAAATTCTTGATAGGGTGCAGATGCAATTGCCCGAGAAGATTTACGACGCAAAAAAGGTATCTTTGTTTGGTAAATATGTTCTGCCGATTTTAACACAGGAGATAGCAAAATTTGCAGTAATTAAGGCTGTTCAGCCGAATGCTAATGTTTATGTTGATAAGAAAACCGGAGAAATCGGATATGATTATGATGCTTTGAAACAAGTTTATCTCCAAACTCTTGGAATATACGGCGCATCACCTGAAGACGAGGCAATGAGTCTTATCTCAAAAATAAGATCAGGTATATTAAATATTAGTATAAGTGATAAAAAGAAGCTTGCTGATGCACTTTCTAAATCTCTTGAAGGTACCGACGCAAGAAGTTTTGCAATTGCGGACATGATTCTGGATCGTTCTGAAGCCGGTTTGGATTGGAGAATTGATGCGGCAAAAGATATTGGCGATATGGATTCGTTAAGAAATCAAAATACAGATTTTAATTACATCTGGGGCAGGGTAACTGATTTTTGGAAAACTTTTGCGGATAATATATTAAAAATAAATCCCAATGCATATATTGTCGCTGAACTTACTGATGAATATGATTTACATAAAATTGGCAACGGAGATTTGTCACAAAAATATAAAAACGCACAGGATGTAAGGAGAAAATTCCTTGATGAAACGGGTCTAACATCTCTTGCTAATTACACGTATTATTTTAATGACATAATCGGTATGTTTGGCAAGAAATTTGAAGACGCACCAGGAGATATGGAAGTTGGTTTTGCAAATTTACCTGACTACATTTATAATAAAATGGTTTATGATAAAAATGATATCGATAAAAATTACTTGGCATCATCAAATTTAAATTCGCTTATTTATTCGTATACATTTATCGGTAATCATGATAAGCCAAGAGCTTTACATGGTCTGGCTTTAGATATGGGTATGTTTTTTGCGGATCTTACTGACAAAAATAATAAAGAATACCGTATGCGTGCTTATAAGCTTATAAATGACAGATATGATGAAAAAAATCCTCCTACAGAAAAAGAAGTTGATAATTTTGATTTTTCAAACATTAGCTCAAAAGCTGTTGCAATGGGCGAGGCAATGAGGACAGCTTTAATTGAATCCTTGAATGAGTTAAGTCAAACAAATGATGTGTTTAGTGAAAATCACGAGGAAATATTCATATCGCTTAGTCGTGCTGTAACTGATATGGCAAAAGGTGAGTATTTAGGCAAAAATTTCGAAGCGGATTCTTTTGGAGTAAAGCCTTTTGATATAACATTAGATGCTATTATAAGGCAATCACGTTTTAAAAAGGAATATATGAACCCCCTAGGCGAAAAAGAATGTCGGGCATTAAAAAATAAAGCGTTTGAAAAACTTGTCAGGCCGGCATTTTCAAAACTTACCGGCATGATGGAATATCTTGTGGCGCTTCCTGGCAAGCCGACGTTATATGCGGGAGACGATTTAGGTTCTACCGGTTTTGAGTCAAAAACAAAAAATATTTATCTCCAAAACCGCGCATATATTCATAATGAATGGCTATCTGATAAAAATAAAGCGTTTGTTAGTGAATATTATGATAAATTGAAAGATATAATGGCGTTGCGTTCAAGGCCGGAGCTTGATGCTTTAAATAACGGTGCTCCGATACTCCTACCGCTGCAGCAGGTTTCTAATGGTGACTATAAATCATGTGTATCTGCAATTTTTAGAGAAAATACTGACGGAAAAATGGCAATTTCATTATTTAATACCGCAGGAATAAACCATAATCCAAAAGAGGAATACAAGCCCTATCCTGTTTATTTAAACGGTGATAAAATATATCTTTCAGATCCGCATAATGACAATTTGATGCTCGGTATTAAAGCAGGTCTGAAAGACGGTACCAAATTTATTAATGCCAAAAACAAAGACGATGTTTATTATGTTCACAGAGATGGTGATAAATACGTTCTGGAACATGGCGATAGAAGCCCGATTTGTATAGATGGCAGCACAATGATTTTATACCATGTGCCCGAAAAATCACAGGTAACATTCACTGGTAAAGTGGCGTACAGACCGGCGTTAAATGATATAGCAAAAGCTTATGCCAATGCTGTATAAATTTATACACTAAATCTAAAGTGAACCAAATCACCGTCTTGAACAACGTAATCCTTACCCTCCAGACGGGTAACACCTTTTTCTTTACAGGCAACGTAGGAGCCAAACTCTACAAAGTCTTTGTAGGGTGTTATTTCGGCTCTAATAAAACCTTTTTCAAAATCTGTATGTATAACTCCTGCGGCCTGAGGGGCCTTTGCGCCGGCCGGAATTGTCCAGGCATGAACTTCTTTTTCGCCTGCCGTAATAAATGTTCTCAGATTTAATAATTTATAGACAGATTTAATCATACGGTTAATTCCGCTGTCTGGAACTCCCAGTTCTGTAAGGTATTCCTTAGCTTCTGCTTCGCCAAGTTCTGCAAGTTCTTCTTCAATTTTAGCAGAGATTAATACAACTTCGGCATTATGTTTTGCGGCATATTCTTGAACCTGTTTTGTATAAGCATTTCCGTCTTTCAAGTCGTATTCGGAAACATTAGCCGCATAGATTACGGGTTTTGTTGACATTAGGTTAAGCATTTTAACGACAGGAATTTCATCTTCGTTAAAATAATCTTTTATATTAATAAAAGTACCTTCAGAGAGGAGTTCGGTTAGTTTTTTAAGGACTTTATCCTCCAAAACAGCATCTTTATCTCCGCCTTTTGCTTGTTTTGATATACGTGCCTGACGTTTTTCTACAGAGGCAAGATCGGCAAGCGCAAGTTCTGTATTTATAACTTCAATATCATCAAGAGGATTTACTTTGCCCGCGACATGTATTGTATTCGGGTCATCAAAACAACGTACAACCTGAATAATTGCATCAACTTCTCTTATGTTATGCAAAAACTGGTTGCCGAGCCCCTCACCTTTACTTGCACCTTTTACAAGCCCTGCTATATCAACAAATTCAATTGCGGTCGGGATTATAACATCTGTTTTGCATAATTTTGCTAAAATCGGAAGTCTTTCATCAGGAACATTAACGACACCTACGTTCGGTTCAATTGTGCAAAACGGATAATTAGCACTCTGGGCGTTTTTTGAACTCGTAAGTGCATTAAATAAAGTTGATTTACCGACATTGGGCAGTCCTACTATTCCTGTTCTAAGCATTTATATCCTCACTATTCTTCAGGTGATCTTTTAATTATCTGTACTCCGAATTTTGTACGGAATAAGTGTCGTACAGTGTCTTTTTGAATTTCATACATCATATTATTGAACATATCATAAGCTTCACGCTTATATTCAATTAAGGGATCTTTTTGTCCGTAAGCTCTAAGCCCGATGCCGTCTCTTAGCATATCAATATTGTGTAAATGGTCAATCCACTTGTTATCTACAACCCGCAGGAGTATATCTTTTTCCAAATCACGCATAACATTATTATCAGCAAATGGTTCTTGCGGTATATAATTTGGTTCATATTGAGAGATTACATCATTGTAAAATTTGATAATTTCTGTTTCGTGGTCTCTATAGGCCTGGAGCGCAAAATCTTTTACTTTATCATACATTGGCTCAAATCTCATATTCTGAATATCAGAGACCTGAAAATGTGAAAGCTGTGGTATGTAGGAATGAAGTTCTTTTATCATAGTCACAAGGTCGTCATAAATATAATCTTCCACATGCATGTCAGGGGCAATGTAGCTTTTCAAAATTCTGTCGACTTCGCGTTCAATCATAAACTGAATATCTTCATTCAAGTTTTTACCGCGTAAAACTTTTCTTCTTTGTGCGTAGAATTTTTCACGCTGAATATTCATAACATCGTCATATTCAAGTACACTTTTCCTTATATCAAAGTGGTAAGTTTCGACTTTTTTCTGTGCGGATTGAATTTGTCTTGTAATTAGGGGTGATTCTATAGCCATTGTTTCATCAACGTTAAGCATATTCATCAACGATGTAATTTTATCCCCGCCAAAAATTCTCATTAAGTTATCTTCAAGAGATAGGAAAAATCTTGTTGATCCGGGATCTCCCTGACGTGCAGCACGGCCTCTTAATTGATTATCAATACGTCTTGACTCGTGGCGTTCGGTACCTATAACGTGCAAACCGCCGGCCGCAACTACTTTTTTATGTTCTTCTTCTGTTAACGCGCGAGCTTCAGCAAGTGCTTTTTCTTTTTCTTCTTCGTAATTCGGGCTTTCAGGAGTAATACCTTGTTTATCAAGGGATTCTTTTGCAAGAAATTCAGCATTACCTCCTAACAGTATATCTGTTCCGCGACCGGCCATATTTGTTGCGATAGTAACCGCACCAACTCTGCCGGCTTGAGCGATAATATATGCTTCTCTTTCATGTTGTTTCGCATTCAAAACATTATGTTTTATTCCGCGTTTTTTCAAAAGAGCTGAAACATATTCGGATTTTTCAATACTTATTGTACCCACAAGAACAGGTCGTCCCAACTCATGCATCTGAATAATATCATCAACGACGGAAAGGTATTTTTGTTTTTCTGTTTTATAGATTACGTCCGGATAATTTATTCTTATATCGGGCTTGTTTGTTGGAATTGTTGTGACTTCAAGATTATATATTTTTCCAAATTCTGCTTCTTCTGTCATTGCGGTACCGGTCATACCTGACAATTTCGGGTATAGTCTGAAAAGATTTTGAAAGGTTATGCTTGCTAAAGTTTGTGTTTCATCCTGAATTTGGACACCTTCTTTTGCCTCAACGGCCTGATGAAGACCGTCAGACCAGCGTCGACCTTCCATTAAGCGGCCGGTGAATTCATCAACAATCATAACTTCGCCGTCTTTGATTACGTAATCTGTGTCTTTTACGAATAGTTCTTTTGCTTTCAGAGCCTGTAAAAGGTGGTGGGCATATTGAGTATTTATATCAAAAAGATCTTTTATTCCCAAAAGTTCTTGAGCGTGGTCTATACCATCTTCGGTCAAAATTATATTTTTATTTTTTTCGTCAACTTCATAATCAGCATTTTTTTGCATTTGAGGGGCAATTTTTGCCATAAGCTTGTAAGTTTCTGCTGATTTTTCAAGGCGTCCGCTAATAATTAACGGTGTTCTTGCCTCATCAATTAAAATGCTGTCAACCTCGTCAATAATGGCGTAATTATAAGGTCTTTGGACAAGCATATCTAAACTGCCCGCCATATTGTCACGAAGATAATCAAAACCGAATTCATTATTTGTACCGTAGGTTATATCGCAGTTATACGCAGCTTTTTTAGCATCAAAATCTTCAGAATTTCTTCCCCCGGAAAGAATTACTCCAACCGTAAGTCCGAGAAATTTATAGATTTTTCCCATCCATTCGCTGTCGCGTTTTGCCAGATAATCATTAACCGTAATTATATGTACACCTTTACCTGTAAGGGCATTCAGGTATGCCGGTAAAGTCGCAACAAGAGTTTTACCTTCGCCTGTCCTCATTTCTGCGATATGCCCGTTATGCAAAAAGTAGCCGCCTATAAGCTGTACATCAAAGTGACGCATATTCAAAACCCGTTTGCCTGCCTCTCTTACGGTCGCAAATGCCTCGGGAAGTATTTTGTCAAGAGCTTCTTTTTCCAATTTTCTGTCTGTTTTAAAGTCACCGGAGGTGGGACGTTTCGCTAAGATTGCCTTAAACTCGTCAGTTTTTGCCCTCAATTCTTCATCAGAAAGCGCCTCAAACTGCGGTTCCAATGCATTAATATGTTCCACAATCCCCATCATATTTTTAATTTTTCTATCGTTAGGGTCGCCTAACATTTTTATCAAAAAGCTTAACATTATTCCTCTCCAAATTCTTTATGAGAAAATACTAACATAAACATAAGAGAATTTGTATGTCTCTTAAGGAATAATTAATAATTCTTTCACCTAATAATTATTGGAACAATGAGAATACTTTTTCAATGTTTTGGCTGATAAGGTTCTTGACTGAATCGTATTCTGTTGTTAATGAAGATATTTCTGCATCTAAATTCTGCATTTCCAAATCGAGTTGTTCTTCTTTATAAGTCAGTTGTGCCTGTATTGCTGTAAATTCAGCTTCTGCCTGGGCTATTGCATCTTCATCGGTTACTTCAATTATGCAGTCACCTTCGTTATATCTGCCTTGATAGAAATATCCGTCGTCATTGAGTGAAGTTATAAAGTATGTGCCGTTTTTCAAGGCATTTTCCAAATAAGTTGAATCTTCGACATTGTCATTTTGTGTCCATCCGTTAGCGCAGATGTTATTGTATAACTGCATATAGAAATCTGCTTGCATAACTGTTACACTGTCTACAGAATCTTCATCTTCTATCAAATAATTATAATAAGGATCATCTGTTACATAGTAGGAATCGTCAACAGTTGCTCCTACACTGTAACTTGAGTTGAAACCGTTATAGGCTAATTCAAAGTATGTTAAGTATGCTGAAACTAAATTTGACAGGTTAATTGCAATTGTACTACTTT
>CAYYAG010000005.1:32173-41270 GCA_964470005.1 uncultured Muribaculaceae bacterium | reverse complement strand
ACCTTGTGTTTGATAAGCCAGACCTGTTAGGCTAGTAGTTGTTGCGCCGTTCTTATTTAGAGGAGTACCGCCGTAGCCGGCATCGGTACTATATTCCAGCTCTTTAATTGCGCTGGCTGTTGAGGTAGGTATTACACCATTTGCGGCTAATGCATCGACAAATTCCTGGAAGCCTTCCTCAGTAGCATTTACCGCAGTTCCGTTAGGGCTGATAACAGATGCTGCTGCAGCAAGCTGGCTGTTCAAAACTACAGACCCTGTTCTGGTTGTTATCAGATAAGGGTTGTAATTGTTTAGTGCGCTCGGTGTCATTAAAACGCTGTATGATAAATCATATAAATTTTCTCCGGAACCATCGTAGTCCCATACAAGTTTTGTTTGATTTAATGAATTTTGATAGTCTTCTGTGGCGTTAGCTAATTGTCGGGTAATGGAAAGCTTGTCTTGTGCAATTTGCATAGACTCAAATTCACAATATGATTTCCTGGATGTTATGGCTAAAAATCTTGCTTGTGATGCTGCCAGTCCCATTGCTTTCCTTTCAGTTGCTTAGTAACAAAGTATTTCATGTAGAATGACGGTTTTTGTGCCATAAAACTTTAAAATATAAAGGGTGTTTTGTAACAAATATTTACATTTTTTGTAACAATTTGTATTTTTCTGAGAAAAAATGTATAATAATCATGCTATTTATATTTCGGCTAGTGTAAATCTTAACAGGGGGAAATGAAAAACTTCCTGTTTTTTTTTATAGTAAGTCTTCGTATTTCATTTTTAAATATAATGTGGCTGCGTTTGTTCTGTTACGAGCATTTAGTTTCAGCATTATATTAGAGAGATGGGTTTGCACAGTCCTGGGCGACATTTTTAAAAGTTTTGCAATCTCCTTGTCCGCATAACCTTCTGCAATAAGTGTTATAACTGCGCGTTCCTTTGGTGTAAGCTTCATCTTAATTCCCTTTTTCTATTGATATAATATTATTTTATACCAATGGAAACCAAACAAATTAATAATATTTCCTCTTTTAAAAAAATAGGGAAAAATTTCCCCTAAAATTAAAAGAATATAAAAACATTAATAATATTATAATTTTAATATAATATTGAAAAAATAAAAATCCGCAGTTTTACTTACGTAAAAATACGGAGGAAGGCTTTTTACGGAGTTTTTCAAGCGTCCCGTAAACTATTCCGTCAGACAGAGCTTCTTCTGCAAGCTGAATACCTTGCGGAATGTCCTTTGCAATGCCGTATAAATAGAGCATTGCACCGGCATTTAAAGAAATAATTGTTCGTCGTGCATCTTTTCTTTCACCCTTGAATATTTCCGTAACTATATTAGCGTTGTCGTTTCCGCTTCCACCCTGTAAATCTTCTAGAGTTGTTCTTTTTAAGCCTAATTCTTCCGGCGTGAGTATATATTTTGAGATGTTTCCGTCTTTTACCTCAAATACTATACTTTCGGAGCATAAACTTATTTCGTCAATGTTAGGATTTATTCCGTTGACAACTAATGCGTGCTTAGTTCCCAGCTTATTCAGCGCATAAGCCATTTGAAAACACATATCTTTAGAGGATACGCCGAGAAGCTGTGCGTCAGGAAATGAAGGATTTATTACAGGCCCAAGGTAATTAAAGATGGTTTTGATACCTATTTGTTGTCTTATGGGGTTGTTAACCTTAGCAAAATCATTGAAGTAAGGTGAATGTACAAAAGTTATGCCATGTTTGTTAAATTCTTCCAGTGCCTCCTCGGGTGTCTGGACAATTTTTATGCCGAGGGCATGTAAAAAGTCACTGCTCCCGCAAGAACTTGTAATAGATGAATTTGTCTGCTTAACAACTTTTGCTCCACAGGCATTTGCGACAATAGCGGCGGATGTTGAAATATTAATCGTGCTGGAAAAATCCGCGCCTGTTCCGCAACTGTCAACAACAAATTCATTTATTATTACCCGTCTTGCAAATTTTCTCATTGCATATGCAAAACTGTAAAATTCATCTTTAACTACGCCTTTTAGTGTTATTCCTGTTAAAAAAGCACCGATTTGTGCATCGGATACCTCATTATTAGCTATTTTAGCCACAATATCATTAATATCTTCAAATGATAAATTTTCTTGTGCTGTTATTTTTTTTATATATTCTTTCATAATTTATCCGATTAGAATTAGACTTACCCAAATGAACAAAATTCCTGAAACAATACCAATCATAGAAAGGTGCCAGCTCCCGTATTCTTTTGCCAGCGGCAGCAGGGTATCAAAAGATATATACGTCATAATCCCGGCAACAGCAGCCATTAATGCTCCAATCAATGCCTGAGGCAGGAATATTCCCAAAACAAACATTCCGGCAAGTGCTCCGATTGGTTCAGTAATACCGGATAAAGAAGCATAGAGCATTGCATATCGTTTTTTGCCTGTTACATGATAAATAGGAAGTGCAACGGCAATACCTTCGGGAATATTATGGATTGCAATTGCCAGTGCAACAGATAGTCCCAGAGTTATATTCTGTGTCGTAGTCAGAAAAGTTGCCATGCCTTCCGGAAAGTTGTGTACACAAATTGCAATAGCCGTAAATAACCCTGCACGTTTAAGCCTATGATGATGTGTGCAAGGTGCATCCGGATGCAGAAGTTCTTCTGTATCAATATGATCCGGAAGAAAATAATCTATTAACACTGCAGACACTATGCCAACAATAAAACCGGTGTAGACAATCCAATTGTATTCATTAGGAAAATTAAACTTTAACATTTCTGCTGCTTCAGGGATAATTTCATTAAAAGATAAAAATATCATTACCCCTGCGGAAAAACCAAGCCCTACAGATAAAGCTTTCAGGTTGTTTTTCTTTACCATAAAAGCTATGCAGCCGCCGATTGCAGTTGCAAGTCCTGCAAATAGTGTTAATAAAAGGGCTATTCCATAATTTTCCGGTAAATTCATACTTCTCCTTTGCATAATTATTTTATCACAAAAGAAAAATAGTTTATCAGGAAATTCTATATATCCACATTTTTCATCATATCAACAAGCTTGCTGATAGTGGTTTCCATTGTTACGCTGTCAGATGTGCGTTGCTGCAAAAATGCATTAACCTGAGGCATCATTTCAATTGCGGTATCAAGTTTAGGGTTAGAGCCGGGCTGATACATACCAACATCAATCAAGTCTTTATTCTCCCTGTACATTGCAAGAATTTTCCTCATTTTGCCTGCAGCTTCTTTATGCTCAGGTGTTGCGATGGCTGACATAAGCCTTGAAATGCTTCCTAAAACGTCAATTGCAGGGTAGTGATTCATTTCCGCAACTTTTCTGGAAAGGAATATGTGTCCGTCAACAATACCTCGAACTGTATCTACAATCGGATCGGATATGTCATCACCTTCCATAAGAACGGTGTATAATGCTGTTATTGAACCTTTGGGGCTGTTTCCGGCACGTTCCAAAACCTTTTGAAGCCATGAAAAAATTGACGGCGGATAACCTTTCATTGTTGGCGGCTCACCTGTTGCCAGACCAACTTCACGACCTGCCATAGCACAACGGGTTACGGTATCTGTCATAAGAAAAACTTTTTTACCCTGATCTCTGAAATATTCACAAACTGCCGTAGCTGCAAGCAGCGCCTTTTGACGAATCAAAGGCGGTTTGTCACCTGTAGAACATACAAGTACGGATTTTTTCATTCCTTCTTCACCAAGTGAATCCTCAATAAATTCCTTAACTTCACGTCCGCGTTCTCCGATTAGCGCCATAACGTTTACGTCCGCGTCGGAATTTCTTGCAATCATACCTAATAATGTACTTTTACCAACACCTGAACCTGCAAATAACCCCAAGCGCTGACCGCAGCCCATTGTCATGCAAGAATCAATTGCCCTGACGCCGGTTGAAAAAATTTCTGTAATAATAGGCCTCTCAAACGGTCCGGGAGGCGGACCTTCAATAGATCTCCACTGTGCACCCGTTGTATCCAGAGGTCTGCCGTCTAAAGGTTGTCCCATAGGGTCAATTAGACGCCCAAGCAAGAAATCACCAACCGGAATTATAATCGGCCGGCCTGAGGAGGTTACAAGGCTTCCCTGCCCTATACCGACACCATCCAGAAGCAAAAGTAATTGCGCCATTTCACCCTTAAATGCTACAACTTCAGCAGGTTTTTGCTGGCCGTCATTTGTTTCTATATAGCATAAATCACCTATTTTTAAACCCGGAAGTTTGACCTCAACGGTTAGGCCTAATAGCTTTGATACGGTGCCCTTGTAGCGGAAAAGTTCAGTTTCTTCCAGCTTTTGGTGAACCTTTGTTTTTATTTCTTCTAATCTCGATATATCAATCTCGTTCATTAACTTTATTATAATGTAGAATGCAACATCCGACAACTTTTTTATGTAATTTTTGTAACATCAGGCTTGATTATTGAATACGTTTATGGTTATATAATCTTGGAAAAGGCAATTCCTCTTAGCCTTATTCTAGGAATACAACAAGCGGCGGTTGTGTTCTGGCAAGTGTAATAGCTAATAAGAAGGAAATTTAAATGTTAAAAATCAGATTAAAAAGATTGGGTGCTAAGAAAAACCCCACATACAGAATTATCGTTATTAATTCAACTACTAAACGTGAAGGTAAGCCGATTCAGGAATTGGGTTATTACAATCCGAAAACTAAAGTTATGCAGTTGGATAAAGCATCTGCAGAAAGCTGGATTAAAAAAGGCGCACAGCCAACCGAAACTGTTGCCTATTTAATTAAAAATTGCAACGCTGACGGTACTCTGAATTATAAGAAAAAGGAAACAACCAAACTTTCGAAGAAAGCTCAGGCTAAAGCAGCAGCTGAAGCAGAAGCAAAAGCACAGGCTGAAGCTGAAGCTAAAGCAGCCAAAGAAGCAGAAATAGCAGAAGCTAAGGCGGCTGAAGAAGCAGAAGAAGCTCCTGCAGAAAAAGTTGTAGCAGATACTGAAGAAGCAGCTGCTGAAGCATAATTATTGAATTACAGACAGAACAAAAAGACAGCCAAGATGGCTGTCTTTTTGTTCTAGCGTTTTTGGGTAACCACTTTCATGAAGGTTTTTGCATAATCCAACATGTTAAATTCTCTGGCATTTCGGGGACGTTTGAGAATTTGAGTCATTTCTTGTGCAAAAGTTAGCTGCATTTCGGGAGTTAACTTACCTAATTTTGTAAAAGTATCTTTGGGATAAAGATTGTCAATAACATCTTGTGGTTTTATCTTTCCAGATAAATTTAATTGATTGGTTAAGATAGCCCTTGTTTTGCTAGATTTTTTCATTGCAAAGTTTAATGCACGAGCCATGTCTCTGGCAGTAGCATCTGCAAGTTTAATTTCACTGAGTTTTACCATTTGACCTCCTTACAAAACTAATTTATAGCCTCCGCCATAAATAGTTTCAATGTATTTTTTTCCATCTGAAATTTTATCTAACTTAGCTCTCAAATGTCTTATATGTACACGGATAGTCTCAATATCATCATCAGGCGAATATCCCCAGATATCTTTTAATAATCTGGCAGAAGAAACCATGTTGCCATGGTTTTGAAACAACAGATTAAAGATATCAAATTCAATAGGGGTTAATTTCGTCTGTTTATCTTTTATTTTTACGGAATAAATTTCTGGAAGTAGAGTAATATCTCCAAGCGTAAGCAATTCTCTTGTTGAAGCGGATTGAGGTATCTGGTGGGTACGTTTTAAAAGTGCACGTATCCGAACCTGTAATTCTTCCATCTCGAAAGGTTTTACAAGATAATCATCTACCCCTATGTTAAAACCGTTAACTTTATCATTAAGCTGTGAAAGTGCTGTAAGCATTATAATCGGGATATCTTTGGTAGAATCGTTTTTACGAATTCTTTGAGCTACAGTAAATCCGTCAACTTCCGGCATCATAACATCAAGAACTACAACAGACGGCATCTCCTGTTTGCACAGGGCAAATCCAATAGTCCCATCAAATGCTTGTATTACAGTGTAACCGGCAAGCTCAAGATTAACCTTTATGAGCTCATTAATTGCTACGTCATCATCAATTACCAGTATCTTATTCATAGTAAGATTTTATAACAAAAGTTAATTTTTTACTGTTATTAGGTTAATAATTCTTAACAAAAATAGTTCATCTGAAGGGTACAATATTTCTGAATTTCGGCTATATTTTTTTGTAAGAAAATATAAATTTTGAAAAAAAAAGTGTAAATTTTACAAATTCTCAGATTTTTATTGTAATATGTTATAGCAAAGTAGAAAAATATACATTTATAAGGAGGCACATGAATTGGCAATAACTTCACCTTTTACAGCGTTCAACGAAAGCGGAATTAAAGAAATCCACTTAGGTCAGCATGTTTTAGCAGAATTTTTTGAATGTGATCCAAACACATTAAATAGTTTAGAGAAAGTAGAAAAATATATGGTGGATGCCGCACTTGAATGTGGTGCAACTATTGTCCAAAAATGTTTCCATATGTTTAACCCCTACGGCGTATCAGGCGTTGTAATTATATCAGAGAGCCATTTGGCCATTCATACTTGGCCGGAACTCGGTTATGCTGCAGTTGATTTATTCACCTGTGGTGATAAATGTGATCCGAAAGTTTCTTATGAATTTTTGAAAAAAATGTTTAATTCCAAAAAAGCTACATTTACAGAGTTAAAAAGAGGAATTATCGACCGTGAAACATTGAAAGTTGCTGAAAAGCCTTTTGAGATTATGCAGCAACTGGAAAATTAAGAATATAAATTCATAAGCCGGAGTTTATCCGGCTTTTTTAATTTATGTAAAAAAACATTAAACATGGCATGACAAATTAATAATATTATTCTATTATCTACATGCGGAGGTTGAATGCTGGAAAACATTCTTGATAAAAAATCCAATTTTGATTTAACTTCAAAAAGTACGTTTTCAAATGAATCTGACATTTTTACGTCCAGATCGTATGCGGCTCTTTTAGCGCGGAATACTATACCGTATTTTCACAGAAAACTGGCAGATAATTATGTTATTATCAAAAAAGTTTTCAAATTTCAGGCGGTAATGAGCAGGATTAGTAATACTGAAAAATCGTTGTTGAAAAAATATGATTTTAATACAATTGAATTTACGACTATGAAACAGATGTATGAGGAATTAGCATTGTTGCAGAAATGGTCAGTTGATTCAAAATTAAAAGACGATGCTGAAAAGTTATTGGAGATTCGTGTAAAAGAGTTAAAATTTTTAGATGCAAGCCGTTATGCAAGCATATCTAATGAAATATACAACGGATATATGGCACTTGAGCATTATCTTCAGGAAATAAGCCGATTTCCTGCATAGCGGGCAAATTTTATTTTTAGTTTTGGGGTTTTATATGAAAGACACTTTATTTAGGCGCTTTTTCTACCTATCTATTAAGGGCGGCAGTAACAGGATTCGCTTCTGCAGCAGTTGTGTGGGTAAGGGATAAAACGGTTGCAGGTTGCAGAGCTTACGGCAAGAAAAAATCAGGTTTCGGAGTTATATCCAAAAGACTTTAAAGCCGATAATTTTTTACGCCAGTCTTTTTCAACTTTTACATTTAGTTCAAGATAAACTTTTTTTTCGGTAATCTGTTCAAGCTCTTTTCTGGCATCGGTACCGATTTTTTTTAACATGCTTCCGCCTTTACCTATTAAAATACCTTTTTGGCTTTTTGTTTCACAAAAAATTGAGGCATAAATTTTATCTATGTCATCCTGTTCAGAATAGTTTTCGACCTTGACAGCAACAGAATGTGGAATTTCATCGGATGTATTAAGGAGAATTTTTTCGCGGATAATTTCTTCCGTAACATCCCGCATTGTCTCCTCGGTTATGGTATCTTCAGGATACAAAGGAATGCCGTCAGGTAATTTATTAAAGATGTTTTTTATAAGTGTGTCAATATTTTTTCCGGTTTTTGCTGAAATTCTTACGATAGGAATATTTTTATCAAATAAAGTTTTATAGGTAAGCAGATGCTCATCAATTTTCGCAGGATTTTTAACTTTGTCAACTTTATTCATAACAATAATGATTGGAATATCAGTTTGTAAAAGGTTTTGTGCTATCCATTTATCACCTTTGCCTGCAGGTTCTGAGCCATCAACCAGAAATAAAATCAAATCAGCGTCAGGAATTGATATTTTTGCCTCATCAAGTAAAAATTCTCCAAGTTTGTTTAACGGTTTATGAATTCCCGGAGTATCTATAAAAACAATTTGGCCTTCGTCTGTTGTTAAAATCCCTTTTATACGTTTTCTGGTTGTTTGAGCTTTATCTGTAGCTATTACAATTTTTTGCCCGAGAATTTTGTTTAAAAGTGTTGATTTGCCTACATTAGGACGACCTATTATACTTGTAAATCCGCTTTTCATAAAAAAATTATAGCATAAAAGGTATCAAATTATTAACAAACTAGCAATTTTTTTTCTCCTGAGTTATTATATATTATCATAGGTGTAGTGTAACTTAACGGAAATGTGATGATAAATAGAAGAAATGTACTTGCAATTGCAACTTTAATGAGCCTGATACTTACTCCAGTGGACGCTTCCAGCCTCACTCAGATGGATATTAAAAAAACATCAGATAATTCTGTTGAGGTAACTTTTTATACAACGGAAACTAACAGTAGTCCTATTGTTACACGCAAATCAAATAATAAATATGTTATGCTCATGCCGAACGTCTCCGGTAATAGTGCATCTGCACCTGACTTGAGCTCGGTTAAAGATATAATCACGAATGTTGATGTTAAAAATATTGATGACGGCATGGGGGGATATACAAAAATCACATTTATCACTACAAAACCACTTAATATCAAGACATCTGTGCAAAAAGCAGCACCTATTTCTCAAGAAGAAAAAAATGCAAAAGCACTTATCGCACAGGTTAAAACTCACCCGAAACAGACGGTGGCGCCTGTTGAGCCTAAGAAAGAAGCTCCGGTAACAAAAGTTACATCAAGTACCGGTGCGCCTAAAGCCCAAAACACGGCTGAACAAAGTTCATCCTCCAGAAAATCAGTTTCACAAAATACTGTTCAAAATAATAAATC
>CAYYAG010000005.1:0-32073 GCA_964470005.1 uncultured Muribaculaceae bacterium | reverse complement strand
AAAGTTCATCCTCCAGAAAATCAGTTTCACAAAATACTGTTCAAAATAATAAATCTGTCGAACAGCCCAAAACTCCGGCTGTATCGCAGGACGTTAAAAAAGCAGAAGCCGTTAAGCCTGTTACAAATACAGTTGATACGGTAGAGAAGCAACAAATATTTGAGGAAAAATCTGTTGTTGCACCAACGGATGTTAATTCTGCAGCGGATGAGGTATCAAATAAACTTGATATAAAAGAAATAGAGAATATTGAAAAAGGATTAAAATCCCATTCTTCAAATACAAGCTGGGTATTTGTTATATTACCTCTTGCATTGTTGTATATGCTTTTCAGAGCTGTACGAAACTCAATTCAGCGCTCAAAAGCTTTAAAATTATCGTTTGCTGAAAATTTGGCGGAAAAACCTCATGTTAAAGCAAACTATGACGATATAATAAACAATTCCGAATTGAACTGGCAGGAAAGATACAAAAAATTTGTTCAGGAATCTAACGGAGTAGTTAAAAATCGTAACTATAATTTCATTAAAATACCTGCCACAGCCAAAGGAATTGAAACAAGGCCTGTTGAATTTAAAAAGCCTTCAGTACAAATGTCAAATAAATCATATGATGTAAAAGCTAAAGATAAATCAGAAATTACACAGGCTGCTGATGATAAAATTCAAAATCCGAATATTACTAACCCCAATAATACAAATGTATTTAAGATAAAACGCCTTGAATTTGAAAATACCTTTAAGAAAACTCCGGATATCTACAAACCTCATGAAATTGATATTTCGCAGGATGTTAAACCGGAAGTCCAGTCAGAAGATGAGGCAATCATAAAAGAATTCAAGGAAATAAAGCTTAAAGCTTTTGCCAACCCGATATCACTTCATACAACGCACAGGAATAGGGTTAAGAAAACTTTACCTAAAATGCCTCGTATGAAGGAAGGTAGGTTTGTTAAGCTTCAGGAAACGCCGTTAAATACTACATCACGAAGATTCAAAGATGCGAACTTAAAAGTTTCCGATTTGATAAAAACTGGCAGCCAATATATTCCGGAAGGAAGTCAGGATGTTCGCAGGTTTGAAAATGAACAGAATTATATTATGTCTTCAATAGATGAATACTTTACACTCTTAGATCAAGAACAGGCAAGAAAGTTAGCAAAACCGGATAAAGACTTGTCCAAAAGAGTTGCGGCAAGCCTTGCTCAGGTAAAACCTTCAATGAAGATCAGAGAATCTCGCCCGGCGAGAATTTCAAATCCTATTGAAAAGAAGAACAGCAATGAGAATTATATGAACGGTCTAATTGTAAAATCAGGCTATAATATAGATGAGAACAGAGGGTTTTATCTGGTAAGCATGGATGGTGTTACAGCACTTGTCGGTCGAATTGGGGAAGAAATATTTGTCTTGAAAAAATTTGATGACACCGTGGATAAGATTCAAGTAAGACCTGACAGTGAAAATGTTTATATGGTCAAAGCCGGTGGCTTCAAGTCTTTGGTGGATGTTGATGAAAATAAAATGGGCGTCCTTATAGAGTTGTAACCCTCGGGGGGATAAATGCTTAAGAAGATTTTTATAATTTTAGGTATAATAGGAGTTTTTTTTCTGTGTGTTTTTTTACTGCAAAATTCCAATAAGGACGATAAAAAAATTGTAATTCAATTCGCAAGCTGGGGTTCAAAATCTGAAATTGATATTTTAAAACCGCTCTTAAAACAATTTGAAACAGAAAATGCTGATATAAAAATAGATTTCATGCATATTCCGCAGAATTATTTTCAAAAAATTCATCTTTTATTTGCATCAAATTCCGCACCGGATGTTATTTTTATCAACAATCATTATCTGCCGTTATATGCAAATGCTGGTTTGTTAGAGCCATTGCAGGCGGATAGCAATTTTTATAAAAAAGCCCTGAAAGCGCTATCTTGGGGAAATACTCTCTATGCGGTTCCAAGAGACATTTCAAATCTTGTAATTTTTTATAATAAAGATATTTTTAAGAAATATGGTGTGCCGTATCCAAAAGAGAATTGGTCATTTCAAGATTATTTGCAAACAGCAGAAAAACTCACCGTAGACGGTATTTGGGGTGTTAGTTTTGAGGAAGATACACTGTTTTATTTACCTTATTTAATGAGTGAAGGGGGAGGGATTCTGGCGGATGATTTGTCAAGGCTTATAGTAGATGATGTGTCAAGCCAAAAAGGTCTGGATTTTTATGCGAATTTGAGAAAAAAATATCATGTAGCACCTAAAAAAGAAGAAAGTGCAAGTGCGACAATGGCTCAAATGTTTTTGCAGGGAAAAATTGCAATGCATCTTTCCGGACGGTGGTTAGTTCCAAAATATCGTGAGGAGGCCGAATTTGATTGGGATGTTACGGCTTTTCCTAAAGGTGATGCGGGTAGTGTTGTACCTTTGGATGCTTCGGGTTGGGCTGTTGCAAGATCTTCTAAACATAAGCCGGAAGCACGCAAGCTGGTTGACTTTTTGGCATCAAAAGAAAGCAGCCAAAAGTTTACTGAGAGTGGTTTGATTGTGCCTGCCCGCCGTGATGTGGCGGAAAGCTCCAGCTTTCTGGACAATAAAAAACCTCAGCATTCACGTGTTTTTCTTGATGTGATAAAAACATCAAAGCCTACACCTGTTTCTGTTGATTACAAAGAAATTATGGATAATCTTAAGGGTAGATTCGAAAAAGTGTTTAATTAGCAGTTGTCATATAATGAAAATTTGATATAATAGCTGCAGTATAAAAAGGAGTCAAGACAGGATTTGAGATGTATGAAGTAGCTTTTCAAAAGTAATTATAGACTGATACTGTTAATCTGGCAAAAGGATTTCTTAACATTCTAATAATTTATCGGAAGTTTAAAGATGATTATAAGTTGTAGTATTTGTGATAAAATCTTTTTATGAAAGAGTACGATTTTTATATTGTTCCTACCCCGATAGGGAATTTAGGAGATATCACGCAGCGTGCGGTTGAGGTTTTAAAATCCGTTGATATTATTGCGTGCGAGGATATCAGAGTTACTCAAAAGCTTCTTAATCATTTTGATATTAAAACAAAATGTATTTCTTATCATAAATTTAATGAAAAAGAACGTGTGCATATTTTTTTGGAATTTTTAAAAAATGGAAAAAAAATAGCGCTTGTATCTGATGCAGGAACGCCTCTTATATGCGATCCGGGTGCGGTTATTGTAGAGGAGTTGAGAGAGCACGGTTATAAGATTACTGCCCTTGCAGGCGCTAATGCTGTTGTTACCTTTTTGTCACAAATTCCTCGTCAGGATGAACAATTTATATTTGTCGGTTTTTTACCTAAAGCTCAGGCTCAGCTTGAATCACTTATTAAAAAATATAAAAATTTTGATATTGTATTTTACGAATCTCCAAATAGAATTCTCAAAACACTGGAGGTGATATGTCACCTACGCCCCGAAAGCAGAGCTGCCGTTGGACGAGAGTTGACTAAAGTTTTTGAAGAAGTTATTGTTGATGATATTTCAAATGTTGTCCGATACTTTAAAAACAATACCGTTAAAGGTGAATTTGTCGGGATGATATATAGAGAAAATGCCGGAAATATTGATGTTAGTCTTGATGAAAAAATAAAAATTCTTCTTGATAAAAATTTTAAGGCAAAAGAAATTTCCATAATTTTATCGTCCCTATATGGATTTAATAAAAATGATGTCTACAAAAAGGTGTTGAAACTTTAAAAAAAAACAATGTAAATGGATGATTTTTCTTTGTTTTTTTAGGTTGTTGTGGTATAATTTTAGAGAGGATAGTAGAAGTTTTAAGGAATCCGGATTCTTGATTTGTCATAATAGATTTTATAAATTAATAATAACCCTTTTTTTGTTATTGGCATTTCCCCTTAATGTGTTTGCTATTGGTGATTTTTGGGGAAGAAAAAGTATAGATCCTGATGTTCAGGAAACACAGGATCTTCAGCAAATTCAAGAAAATACTCTTCAAGAATCAGCCACCTCTGATTCGCCAGAACTTCACAAGGATTCAAATCCAACGGAAGCCGTCAGTAAAGAGCAAAAAATTATAAAAGATATTGAGCTATACGGTATTAATGCACTTAATCCTGAAGAAATTCTTTCAAAAATGCTTTTGCAAAAAGGATCTGCATACCAGCGTGATATCGTTCAAACTGACCTGCGTGCAATATATCAGCTTGGTTATTTTTCAGAAAATATGAAGGCAATACCGGTTAACAATCCGGATGGTACAGTCACGTTAAAAATTATTTTAGAGGAAAATCTTCCGGTTAAAGATTTTACAATTGAAGGGAATACGGTTGTTTCGACAGAGGAAATCCTTAATTGTCTATTGCCGATGAAGGGAAAACCACAAAATGTTGCGCAGATTAATCAGGCTATTTATGATATTCAGGAAGTTTATTCGGCAAAGGGGTACATACTTGCAAGGGTTGAATCGGTAACTGATGACCCTGACGGCACAATTAATATTGCCATAAAAGAAGGGACAATAAACAAAATTATGATTCAGGGCAATGAAAAGACAAAAGACTACGTTATTGAACGTAATGTATTGACTGAGCCCGGAATGATTTATAATGAAAATTTGATAAAAGAGGATCTTGTAAGGTTATATGCTTCGCAGGCGTTCAAAGATGTTACAAGAGAAATTGAGCCGACATTGGAAGATCCGGATTCATATGATGTAACAATTAAGGTTGAAGAACAAAGAACGGCAAGTATATCTGTCGGCGGCGGTCTTGACACTGTAACAGGTCTTTTCGGTTCACTGGGCATTGCCGACAATAACTTCAGAGGGCGCAATCAGCGCTTGTCTTTGAACGGTTTGGTAGGTACCGGTGTAATATTAAACGATTCGTCTGTAAAAGATCATATGAATATTCAGGCAGAATTGAGTTTCTTTGAGCCATATTTTATTAACGCGGATAATTCTTTAATGGCAAAAATATTCTTCAGGGATTTCGGCAGCTATCAGGTTCCGCTTGCAATTGAGCAAAGAATAGGTGCTGAAGTTACTGTTGCACACAGGGTAAAGAGTAACAAGCATGCTACAGCATCGTTTTCACTCGGTGTAGAAAATATTGATGTTAAAGAAGGTGATTTTAATAAAATATCAAGTTTGTATAGCAGATATAATATTCCTATAAGCAGACGTGCGGAACAACTACAAGGCGGGCTGTTCCTGTCGTTAAGTCCGGCATTAATTTATGATACAAGGGATTCCGCAACTGTTACACGACATGGAACATTGGCCAGTATAAGATTTGATGAGGCAATAGGACTTGATGATTTTGGTAAAACACACGGTAAACTGACAGGTATGGTTAAGCAATATATTCCTGTTGGGAAAAAGTCATCTCTGTCATTTACTGCTAAGGCTGGGGGTAAAATCCATGGTGATAATATGCCTGAAGTTATGGCATATCGTTTAGGCGGCCCTTATACAATAAGAGGTTTTAAAATGAGCGGTGTCGGTACAGGTAATGCTTTTGTGATGGGATCTGCCGAATTTGCGACTCCAATACCGTTTATTGATAGGACAAGAATTAAGTTTCTTAACAACGTAAGATTGACTGCATTCGTTGATGCAGGTAAAATATTTGATGGAAATGTTTCCGATACATTGTATGACAGACCTATGTATGCAGTTTCTGCGGGTGTTGGTATAAAATTGTATATTCCAGGAATGGGGCCGTTATCGGTTGATTATGGTATCCCTCTTACAAATCCGGGTAGAAACGGGTCTGAAAACGGATACTTTACATTTGGTGTAGGCGATTTAATGTATTAATAAGGAGGTTATTAACATGAAAAAATTGAAAGTTGCAACATTAACAGTATTTGTAGCATTGTTTGCAGCATTTGCTATGAAGGCTGAAGCCGCCAGTATTGGTTTTATTAATTATCAAAAAGTGCAGGAGAACTATTCTTTTGCATTGCAGGCGGTTAAAGAAGTTGATGCAAAAGGGCTTGAATTGCAGCAGTATATGGTTGATAAAGAAAAACAGTATAAGGCTTTAGACACACCGGTTAAGAAGAAAAATTTTGAAGATGCTACAGCTCGTGAATTCAAAGCAAAAGAAGAAGCATATCTTAAGTTAAAAATGTCTAAAGAAGAACAAATTTACAATAAAATTCAAGCGGCAACAAAAGATGTAATGGTTGAACAAAAACTTGATGCAATTGTAGATTACAGAGTAATGTTCGTTGGCGGGCTGGATGTTACGGATCTTGTAATCCAGAAACTTAAAAACGGAAAATATTAATAAGGAGCTGAAATGAATTATTCCCAAAACGGTGAGCAGTACCATATAGGCCTTAAAGCTGGTGATGCCGGAAAATATGTAATTTTACCGGGAGATCCCAAGCGCTGCAAAAAAATTGCAGAATATCTTGAAAATGCCGAATTGGTGGCTGATAATAGGGAATATACAACCTATACAGGCTTTTTGAATGGAGTAAAAGTCAGTGTAACGTCTACCGGCATAGGAGGTCCGTCTGCCGCAATTGCCATGCAGGAATTGGTAAATGTGGGCGCTGATACATTTATCAGGGTCGGAACTTGTGGCGGTATTGACATTAACGTAAAGGGTGGTGATGTGGTAATTGCAACAGGTGCAATTCGTATGGAAGGAACAAGTAAAGAATATGCACCTGTTGAATTTCCTGCAGTAGCGAATTTAGATGTTGTAAATGCACTTGTTGATTCGGTTAAAAAGCTTAATTATACATACCATACGGGTATTGTTCAGTGTAAAGATTCTTTTTACGGCCAACATAATCCTAATATTATGCCTGTGAGTTATGAGCTTAATAACAAATGGGAAGCCTGGAAACGTCTGGGATGCCTTGCATCAGAGATGGAATCTGCGGCTTTGTTTGTTGTAGCAAGTTATTTGAAAGTCAAAGTTGGTTCTGTTTTCTTGACCGTGGCTAATCAGGAAAGAGACAGACAAAATTTGGATAATCCGGTGGTGCATGATACTGAAAAAGCTATAAAAACAGCAATTGAAGCATTAAAAATTCTTATTGATAATGATAAAAATAAGGAATAATTATTATGTATAACAAAAATAAAACTCAGTATGTAGTTAAAACTTGTTCAAGTGATAATGTTCAGGATCTACAGAATTTGTTAAATGAGATGTCCATGAATGGTTGGGATTTGTATAGTATGCAAGAGGTTGAGTCGGATGAAGGTTTTGTGTATAATTGTATTTTTATGACGACATCAAAATCATCCGGAGATACAGGTAATGCTGATGAGATAAATATATCTACATTTAAAAGCCAAATGGAAAAAATGCTTTCACCAAAGCTTACTCCATATGAAACTTGTCTTGAAATTCAGTCAAAAATTAGACACCAAAAAGATAAGATAGCAAAAATTAAACTTGAATTGGATGGTGCGGATCCCTCAAGCAGAAAAAAACTTAATGATAAGATATCAGCAGGATTAAAAGAACTTGACGATTTAAAAGTAAAACTCGCAAAAGCAACATCACCTGATGTTATGTATGCAAAGTTGGGTGAAGAAAAGCTTTCTATCAACCTAAGTGAAGAACTTCTGGGCTATGTTGATGAAGATAGGGCATCCCAGGAAGAAGAACTTATTGCCGAAACCGTAAAATCCAGATTGAAGCTTACCGAAGAACTTGGCTATGTAATTCCTAAAATAATTTTTAAAGATGATGAAAATCTCAATCCGTTTGAGTTTTGTATAAAAGTTCGTGGTATGGATGTTTTAAGAGCAATGGTTTATCCGGATTATCTAATGTTTTATACAGATGAACTAAAGCTTGAGAAGAAAATAAAAAATTCAATCTATGACATTGATAAAATCACCGGCAAAAAAATTGTATGGATTCCAAAAGATAAGACAAAAGACTTCTGGTACCATGGTTTAATGGGTTCTGAATACATCGCCAAAGCACTGGAATATATTGCTGTTAAATATGCAGATGAACTTTTGGATTATGAGGATTTGGATAAATATATTGAAGTGGTAAATAATTTTAATCCTTTTTTAGTTGAAAATGTAATACCTGATTTTATATCACTTTCAGATTTAAGATACATTTTGACCTGTCTTATAAGAGAACGGGTTTCAATTAAAGATTTAATCTACATATTTGAGAAGATCAATGATTATGCTGAAGATAGTGTAAAATCCGATTTGTTGAAAAAAATTAGACTCGCCCTGGCGAATAAAATTTGCAAAAGATATGAAAGCGGCGAAGGTGTAATAAGCGCATTTGAACTGTCAGATAAAACATATGAAGAAGTTATATTGAATTTTGAAGATGGTGATGACGCGGTTGTAAAAATTGATGGAGACTTTGCGGAAGGTTTGGCGAATAAAATTATTAAAAAATCCAAAAAACTCGGTATTGATATTCCAAAGCTGCTGGTACCAATGGATTACAGACAACTGTTTTTCGGACTTTTGTCTTTATATATCAATAATATTGTTGTACTCGCAAATGAAGAAATAGGATGTGATTATAAGTTGGAGATTTTAGGAGAAATTTAACAAAAAAAATTGTGTTAGTATTTTAAAATAATATGCGTGTATTAGGAGTAAATAGTTTAGTAAATTTTCAAAGACGACCGACAAAAAAAGAGGAGCCGGATTTAAGGGATAATATTAATAAGGCTTATGAAATACTCGGGAACAAAGAACGTGCTGTTATAACACACGGGTCTTGTTTCCCTGCATATACCAGGGATACTTTTATAGGTTCTCCATATGGAAATGCAGCAAAAGAATATAATAAATTTTTAGCTTTATACGGGTTTAACTCCAATCAGCTGGGTCCGGGAGGAGAGTTACAGAGAGGATCTTCATCTCCTTATAATTCTTCAGCTTTTGCCCATAACAGAATGTTTATTGACCTTGAAAAGTTAACAAAGCCTGAATACGGAGAACTACTTTCAAATGCAACTTACAATAAACTTACCGAGGTGCCTAAAACTAGCGATAAGGATTATACATTAACTGATTTTAAAAAAGCTCATGAAATATATGATGCAGCATTAAAAGAAGCTTATCAGACATTTGCGGTAAATCTTGCCAATAACCGTCCTAAGGCTGTGACTTTGAATAAGGAATATCAGAAATTTTTAAGAAAAAATAATGAACGCCTGACAGAAGAAGGCATTTTTAGGGTTCTGGCAGATAGTTATAATAATGATGATTATACACAATGGAATGATAAGCGTAGTGCTACACTTATGACAGATATTAAAAAAGGTGATAAAGCTGCTATTAGCTATTTTAATAAGCTGTATGATGACAACTATAATAAAGTAGAACAGTATAAATTTGAACAATTTCTTGTCACTAAACAGATTAAAGAGCATAAAAAATGGCGAGATGCAAATAATTTCAAATATATAAACGATCTTCTTGTCGGATGCTCTAAAATGGATGCGTGGCGTTATGAAGATGTATTTTTAGATGATTGGGAAATGGGTGCTTATGAAGGAGGGGGACCATCACAGAGATGGCATATTCCGGTTATCGATCCTAAAAAAATATTTTTGAACTCAGATTACGAATTAAATGACGGCGGTAAATTCTTGCGTGAAAAGATTGATTCTGCCCTTGAATTTTGTGAGAATTTAAGAATAGACCATGTTATGGGACTTGTAGAACCGTATTTGCTTGCCAAAAATGCTGCTGATGAGGACTTTATTACAAATCCATCCCACCTTAAAAATAAAAATAATGAAAAATACATTTCGGAATTAAGAGATCCTGAAAATCCCGAGTATGAATACGACAGATATTGGGATTATACAAAAATTATAGAGCATCTTGTGCTTCCGGCATTTAAGGAACACGGTTTAGATAAGAATGAAGCGGTTTGGGAAGATATATGCTCATGGCCGGATCGCTATAAAAAGGTTTATAGCGAACAGGAGTTACCGGCAATAACAAATTTAGACTGGTCCCGGGCTGAGATTACAACTAAAGAGTTTCCGGAGAACTGGTTTATCTTGGGTAATCATGACAGTCCTCCGGTTATGACATATTTACGTCGTACTGCAAAACTTAATGACGGAAGAGAAGTTGAGTACACACGCAAACAAGAGTCATGGTCGCCTGAATATTTGGCGGGATATTTAAATATGGATGATTCCTGCGAAAATATTCAGGAAATTCGCGATAGATTAATTGATTTATACAAAAATGACGACAGAGCAATAGTTTTTGCAAAATTTGCAGAATTATTAACTACACCAAAGTTTCAGATTTCATTTGACGACTTGTTGGGGATTACAGATGTTGTTTATAACTCCCCGGGAACAAGCAATGGTGATAACTGGCGCGTCCGAATCAGTCCGGATTATCTGGATAAGTATTATGAAAATTTATCAAGTGATAATCCTACAGCATTAAATATTCCGGAGATTTTAAGTTATGCCCTGCAAGCGAAAATTGATATGGAAGTCAAAGCCCACAACTATGACGAAGAATTTAAAAAATCAATTTATCAAAAAGCCCGGCCTGTACTGGATAAACTCCAATATTATGCTCAGATTTTGAAAGAGAGTTAAATTATTCCCTTGCTTTCCCTACCTGATAACCCGGAATAGCTAAAAAGAGCGGAATGGCTCTTGTTACGGTGCTTACTACCGGAGAATCTTTTGCACCCATTAATGTAACCGCCAGACATAAATCGTCAACATGCGGGGCAAAATCAGTGGTTTTTATCCGTCTTATTTTCTTCTGTTCAAAGAATTCTTTGTTTATAAAATTGGTTACTTTGCTTCCTGTATAAATACCTGCCCCTAAAGCGGTTGCTGTAGTTGCAATTACCGGCATTGCATTTATAACTTTATTAATAACTCTTGCATGTTTAACAGTATTTTTAACTTGAGGTAAAATTGATTTAATATTTTTTTCAAACCGGCTATATATTCTGGATGCAGCTCCTACAAATCCTACCGGTATTAAAACATTCCCGGCCATCTGGGTTAAGGCTTCTCTACCTTTTGCCTTCATATTTTTACCGTCAATTAGTGCGCCGCCAACCAGACCTCCTGCAACTGAACCTGTAGCCAGTGCGATAATTTCTTTTTCTTCAATTTTAAGTAATTTTCTGTCAGCTTCACCCTTTTTTGCAATTTTAAATATTGCCCAGTCCTTCAGTGGTATGTTTTTGAGTGCTTGGGGATTAATAGGAAAGCCTTGTTTTTTTACTATCATTGTTAAAACAGTACCTGTTCCTAACAAAGAGCTTATTGCTGAACCTACTTTAACATTTGACGGAGTCTTTTCTTTATATCCTCCGAGGGCTGGCTTTGCCATATAGGTTGTTTGATTTGTATAGTTAAATTTACTGAAACTGTTGGGTCTATTTAAATCTACAGAATTTATATTCATAGAAACACACCTTTAATTCTACTATAGCAAAAACACATAAAAAAAACTATTGCCTTAATAATTTAAATATTTGTATGTTTTTAACATAATTTAATAATTGTTTGTGGTACACTACATGTGTAACAATTTATTAACGGATATGTGTAAAACAGCAAAAAACTTGTTTGACAGTCATTAAATGAAGTGTCAGGTTAGCATATATGAATATTTCACCAACAGATATAAAACTAAAGCCCCAGAATATTAAAAATTTTTCAGCAGCTCAAAGGTTTGTGAGAGGCATGGAGCTTCGAACACTTGCCCCGTTAATTATGCTGGAATGTACCGTAACAGGTGGCAGAACAATTCAGGCTTTTAAAAGAGGCGGTTTTGATGAGGGCAGAGAACGTTTAACAGAGGAGACTATAGGTGCTGTTTTTTGGTTTGCAGGGGTAAAAGTTTTTAACAGAATAAATGATTTTATTTTGAGCCACATGATGGGTATAAAGAATACAAACTTTGATGCCGAAGGCGATGCTATACGTAAACCGCTTAAAAATTATATGAAATGGGCTCAAGAACACGGGCAAAATATTCCTTTATCAAAGATTGCTGCTTTTAAATTCACTAAAATTGCCTCAAGTATTATTCTTGCAAACGCGCTTGTAGGTTTTGTTGTACCTAAAATGAACCAGTCAATCACAAGATATTATCATAGAAATGATAAAAAATTCAGCCCGCAGGTTAACTTTGAAGAGTTCAGGACTATGGGGTATAACCCTCAATTTGGCATGGAACAATTTATAGATGAGGCAGGGATTTCAGATAATAAGAAAAAAAATATATCGTTCGGGAACGGGGCAGCGCAAACATTATTAAGTCTTTCACATAAATTTGAAAATGACACAATATACCAGCTTTTGTCAACGGATGTCGGTATCTCAAGCGGTCGTGCCATAAGTGCCAGAAATAACCATGAAAGGGTAGAAATATTATGGCGTGATCTTTCATCAATATTCTTCTATATGTTCAGTATGCCATTAATCAATAAGTTAATGAATAAAATGGAGCATGGCAAAACATCTAGGCTTAATCCTGTTGGCGCAAGACAGGTTACTGATTATATGAAGTATGTTTTAGAATTGTCCGGTCATCACAACAAGAATACCGGTGAGCTGTCAATTAAGCCCAAGGAATTTGCACAGCTTATGCTTGGTGACATTGATGTCAAAGCCAAGATGGATAAAGTTAAACCTGAAATCAAGAATGGTGCTGTAAATCTTGACAGATTTATTGAAATAATTAATAAGGAATTTAGTCCTGAAGATGCTGCGAAATATTCAGATCTTGCAAAACGAATGGCTAAATTACAACCGGCGGCCGAGGGGGTTTCAGTTCTTGCGGAAAGTCAGGCTGAGGCTATATTTAAAGGCGGTGCCTTGAACAATCCTGAGTTCTGGGATAATGTATTTACTGTTGCTAAAGGTACTGAGAAAGAAACTAAAGTCGTAAATGGTGTTAGAACTACTATTGAAACTGCTAATCACAAAAATCCGTTCAGATTTGTTTCTCAAAAAGAATTGGATGGAATTATAGATAAAGTAAGAACATATGTTAAAGGTATTGTTAAAAAGGCAGAAAAAGGAAATATGGATATAAGTCTTGATATGTTGGAAAAAGCATATAAGAATAATATATTTAAAAATACAGTCAACTGGGGTACAGGTTTTGTAATCTCAGCATTGTTCCTGTCTACAATTATTCCAAAGATACAATATCTGATTACAAGAGTTACAACCGGATCAAATGCCTTCCCCGGCACGGCAGATTATTCTGCAAAGGAATAATTCTATTTTAACCATTTAAAGCTTCGGACATAATCATCGCCGTTGATATCACCATAAATATCCACGGCAAACATTCTTGCTGCATTATTTTCGGTATTTGGAATTTTTCTTATGTCTTCAGTTATAACAGATGGCGCCTCAGATACATTTATCCCCGGAATTGTGTTAAACAGAGTATTCAAAGACGCATTACCGATTTTGCCGAATAATGTTGAAAAGTTTTTGGTCAACGCACCAAATATTCTCATATCAGCCATAAGGTTTGTAAAGTTGTATGACCCGCGCAGGTACATGTTCAAAGCTTTACCGGAAGAAAATATTTGAATATCATCGGCAATACCGTTTGTTATATGTATGTGACCGTTAATACTGTCAAAGTTACCGGTTTTATAAGGTGTTATTAAATCTATAATACCGTTTATTGAAAGTCCGGTAATACCGCCTTTTACAAGGTTTCCTGCTTTTAGAAGATATTCCAGAGATCCCAGCTTGGGCATTCTGCCATTTGTTACATCAAATTTCATTAATCCGTTCAGGCTGCTCATACATAAATCATGAGATTGTCCATTGCAGGAAAGTTCAGTGTTTCCGGTTATTGATCCGAACACCTGACCTTTCAAATCAAATAATGTTTCGGATATAATTTGAGCATTCGCATTTTGTATATTCATAATTATATTTACAAGGTTAGAATTAAAATCATACTGGAGTTTTCCTTTTACCGTTCCTTCAGCCATAAGGAATTTAAAATCACTGACGTTAAAGATACTCTTGTCATTAAGCGTCATAGATGATTCAAAATCAGTTGCATTAAGATTTTTAATTTTTATATTTTTTGCAAATAATTCAGCCTTTTTAATAATTATTTGTTTGATATCTAGAGCCTGGAAATCCATATCGGGTGTAAGGTTTCGTGAATTTTCCGCCTCATATTCCTGGAAAGTAGTGATAATTTTATTTAAATCCAGATTTTCCAAATTAATTTTTATATTTTCAAATATAAGCGGCGGCTTAGGGTTATTTCTCATAACGGCAGATATGTTGAGATTATTAGTTAAAACACTTCCTTTGGATGTGAAATAGACTAAATCCCTTTTAAAATCCAAATCAATATCATTTATTACGGTATCTAATAGAGGTATATCAATGCTTGTTATATTTAGTGTTCCAAGAATTGTTGGTTGGGTTGCGGTACCGTTAATCGTTATGTCAGATGTGAAAATTCCTTGTTTCATTAGCGGCTTACGGAATAGTATATTGAAAATTTTTGCGTCTGTGGGCTGTTGGGTTTTTATCTTGAAGTTCACAAATTTAACATCATTATTATCCAAAAAACCAATGTTTCCGGAAGCATTTAACTGGGTTTTAGTATATATTTTATTATTTTGTGAGGGAATGAGCTGGTCATATTGTAAATTGTTAATTCGAACACCTGCGGGATAAATAGTATTGTCAACAGTAATATTTACGGCATAGGAATTCTGGTTATCTATTGCGGAGCTGCTGCCAAGAGTTGCACCCATATAGTAGAGGCTCGCATTTTCGGCCAGTTTAATTTGAGTTTTATTCCGTATAGCGTTTAAAGGACCGGTAATCGCAGACGAAAAGTTTATATCGCCTTTTAGCTTCACAGGATATACTGATCTGGTGTTGAATAACTGCTCTATAAATTCTTGAGTCGGTTTTGCATTGACGTATAAGTTTAAAGTTGGTTTTTTGTCTATATTATAAATTTTTCCGTCAGCGAAAAACGGCATTTCACCTATCAGTGAATTTATTTTATTAAGAGTCAGGACATTTTTCTTAATATTTATGTTTCCATTCAAAATGTTTATTTTAATATTTGCCGGGATGTAATTAAAACTAATGTTATTTAATGCGGAATCTGCGTAGATATTATTATCTTTTATATATCCTTGAAGTTTCAGGGTACCCTGCATATTATTTATATCATTAAAGAATCCGCCAAAATATTTTGTAAAATCATTAAGGCCGGATAAGTTGACATTTGGGAAATTAAAATTACCGTTAATTGATTGCTTTTCAGTAAGGATTTTTGAGGCATTTAGGTTTACTGTATAAGGATTACCGTTAAAAGAGCCTTTAATAGTGGAAGTTTTGAAATTTGAGTTGTGAAGATTAAAATTAACGTTGTCCAAGGAGAAGTTTTTACCTTTGAATGCATATAATTTACCCTGGATATTAAGTTTGTCCGGCTGGATTTCGTCAACAGTTCCGTTGTAATCGGCAGTAAAACTCGTATGAATTTTCCCAATATCTTCCTTATAGGGGATTTCTAAATTTAGAAGTTTTAATCCGTCATTTAAAACAAATTTATCGGAAATAACTTTGATAGTAGCATTTTTATCATTGAGTTTACCAGTTATTTTAATTTTAGATTCTTCAAGGTTAGAATTCAAATTAAAGTCAGTATCAAGGTTGTTAAACCATATTTTACCGGAGATATTTGAAAGCGGAATGCCCTGTGCTGTAATTGTGGCAGAATGCAGATCAACGGATCCATTTGCGAAAATATTCTTGTTAAATACAATGTCATTTACATCGGGAACTGTTCCTGTTAAGTTAAGGGCAAAATCGGAAGTACCTTTTGCTGAGCTAATCGGTTTTATTAATTTTTCAATATCTGCAAGCATCGGTGAGGTTTTTATAACTTTAAGAATATCGCCCAAATCCTGTTGTTCTGCTTTAACGTTAAAATTAAGAACACCTTTTAGTGTGCAGGTACCGGTAACTTCAACCGGTTTGCCGTTTAAAGTTGCATAAGATGTATCAAATCGTGTATTTTCATCATTGAACACCAATTTGCCGGAACCATTTTTTAAAACCAAATTGTGAATATCAAGAAAAGAAGCGGTGGTGTTTTTAAAGTTAAAAGTACCCCAGGCATGTGGATTTTTACGTGTACCTATTATATGCAGGTCTATATTGCCGGAACCGTGAATGTCCATTACGGGGACAGGGCCTAAATCAAATTTTAAAATTTCGTGCAGAGGGTTTAAGACTGTTTGTGCGGTTTTTAAATCAACATTCTGGCTGCTTTTTATTGAAAGATCGGCATTTTTATTCCCGTATAATTCTACATCTCCTTTGACAAAAACGGTTTCTGTAAAAGATGCCGGCACTTTTGCATCCATTATCATTTTTTGTCCGTTAAAATCAAGTTTTATTAGAGCCTTTTCCGTATTATTGGGGAGCGGGTTAACCAGATAACCTTCTGTGACAAGTATTTTCCCGTTTACATTCGCAGAATCTGCTTTGCCTGTTATATGCAAGTTCCCTGTGATATCTCCATAGAACCAATTTTTTTTCAATGCATAAAAATTAACTTCTTCAAGCAAATCTTCTTTATCGGGCAGCAGGGGTATAAAGCTTTCAGTTCGGGATTCGTTAATTGCAATATCCAAGTTTACGTAAGGTGTTTTGGCATCAAGTTTTGTTGCCTGACCATTAATATTTACGTCTATTCCTTTGGATAGAATTTGCATATTTCTTATATTCAAACCGTTTTTTATAGTATCAATATCCATTCGGATGCTTAATTTATCCTTGCAATAAATAGAACGGGCGTATTCCTCCTGAATAAGTCCGAGGTTATCAATTGTAAGTGCCGCAAAAATGTTTTTGTGATTGTCAGCCTTTGTCGTAGTATCAACGACTGTGTTAATTATGCCGGAAAGGGATTGGATTTTACTTTCAGGTAGTGCTTTAACATATTCTGAAAAGTTTGCCAGATTAAGGTTTGTTACTCTGCCCTTAATCTTAAACTGGTCTTCCGTAATTCTGGTAATAGGGAGTTTTATATCAACGTCAGCCATTATCTCAGATAGTTCTTCGTCGACATAAAGATTTGCAAAAGTAGAAAGTTTGATTTTTTTATTATTTTTAAACTCATCTACTGTAAGATAGCTCCCATCCAGCAAGATATTTTTATTTTGTTTTAAATCGTCCAGCTTAATTCTGTAGTTGCCAATTCTAAAATAGGCTTTAGTAAGTGTCATTTTAGATTTTGGAAGTTTTGTCAATACATATTGACCGAGTTTTAACTCCGAATCTTTTGTATAAAACAGGTTAACATCTATTTTATCAGACGAAAAATTTCCGATTTGGATTTTACCTGCGATAAGCGGCAGCAGATAAATTTTCACTGCAGAGTGTTCAAGGCTCATTGCACTTGTTCCGTCATCGTTCAATAAGTCAATGTTTTCCGCCATAAACCATATTGCAGGGATATGACCCATTTTTATATATGGATCTTTAACAGATATTTTATAACCTGTTTGCTGTTGGATTTTATCTTCAATAACGGGTATTCTTTTTTCAATGTTTATAATTGAAGGAATTCCCCAGTAATAAAGCCCGTAGAAGAATGTCAAAATAGTTATAACAATTAAAGGTTTTCTTATATTATCCATTCTTTTATATTATATTAAACAAGTATGGATATGGCAACTAGTAATTTTCGCACAGAATTTGAAAATATGCCTGTGGATGGTCGCAATTCGGACACTTTTGGGGTGCGCATTTACTTTTGCAGAGGTAACCGCATTCTCTGCACATCCAGGTAACCTCGGTTGATTTTTTAAATACGGTATCATTTTTTATGTTATTAAGGAGTTTTTTATATCGGTTATAGTGATGCTGCTCTGAATTTATTATGTGGTGGAAAGTTTCTGCAATTTCATCAAAACCTTCTTCGCGTGCTGTTTTTTCTCCTTCCGCATAAAGAACTGCCCATTCTTCGTGTTCACCGTTTACTGCACTTTCCAAATTTTCTTCAGTTGTTCCGAGCTCAAACGGGTATGAAGCATCAACATGCCCTATTGTATTTCCTATGTGTTCATAAAATAACTTTGCGTGTTCTTTTTCATTTTCGGCGGTTTCCAAGAATATTGCTGCTATTTGCTCGTAACCTTCTTCTTTTGCTGCTTTTGCAAAGAATGAATAACGGTTGCGAGCCTGAGATTCGCCTGCAAATGCATTTATAAGATTTTGTTCTGTTTTTGTGCCTTTTAAATTTTTCATAGCCACTCTCCTTTTATACGAATAATAAATTTCATCAATATTTTTTACAATTAGGATATGAGATTAGCCAAGCGGGCTATTAGAATAAATAATTACACTGCTTTATGGGGATTAATCAGAATGCTAAAAGTAGCATAATATAGTCAGGAAGGCAGCTTATGAATTTATTTACCTACACAAAAAAATTAGCAGAACAAATTGCATTTTATGATACGCTTGCAAAAAATAGTTTGCTTAAGCCGCACATCTCAAACCCTTTTACGCAACCTGTAAATATTACCATAATTTGGGTTGATGAAAAAGACGATTAAATTTTTATACTAAAAGAATTAGTGCGGCAAGTACTATATTGGAACAGACCGAAAAAAATTATGTTGTGCGCCCGGTGATTTAGGATATCACTGGAGGGAAAAGTTGCCTATACTAGGACAAGTATCGTATTTTTACGGCTGTTATATTTTTTCTTCGTTAACAATGGGAGTACTTTCGTTTACGTAACCTGTTAACTGTTTAAGTGCCTGTTTGTAGGCATTTACTGTGCCGTTTCCGCCAAGACATCCGCCGGGGCATGCCATAACCTCAATAAGGTTACCCAATTCACATACTCCGTTTTTGGCATATTTCTTCAAATCGCGAATAGATTGTTTATCCAGGCCGTTAATAATCACAGGGTAAGCAGGAATATGTTCGGGCAGCATTGTTTGAACAGCTTTTGCTACCCCTCCAGTTACCGCATAATTTCTGCCTTCAGCGGAGGCTTCTGTTTTGAAATTTGACTCTCCGCATTCTGTAACCTGTATTCCCAGTGCAACAAACCATGCACCGAGTTCTTCGTAATTTAAAACAAAATCAACATTAGGGTTTTGCATTGCTTCTTTACGTTTTGCGTTACACGGGCTGAAGAACACCGTTATTGCATCAGGATGCTCTTTTTTAACAATCTCTGCTGTATAGTAAAGAGGTGTTTTTGTGTCTGATCTGAAAGGTTTTATTTCAGGTATATGTTTTTCAACCAACTCATTATAGCCGGCACAGCAAGATGTGGTCATAAATTCAGCACCGGCTTCAAGTCTTTCTTCAAACTCTTTTGCTTCTGTTTTTGTTGTAACATCAGCACCTTGTGCAACTTCATATACATCCTTAAACCCAAGAGCCAGAATAGCTTCTTTCAGTTGTTTAGGGTTACAAGGTAATTGCCCCATAATAGCAGGAGCGACCATTGCTATAACTTTTTTACCTTTTTTAATATTCTTTAAAATATCAATAATCTGGCTTTTTTCGTGCACGGCGCCAAAAGGACATGCTGCAACACATTTGCCGCAAGAGATACATTTTTCAAAATCAATTTTTGCATGACCGTCATCGCCTTTTGCAATAGCACCAACAGGGCATGCGTTTTCACAAGGTACAATAATTTTTGTTATAGCCTGATACGGGCATACCTGTACACACATCCCGCAGTTTTTACATTTTTCAGGATTTATAACAGATTTACCATTTTGTATGCTTATAGCACCGAACTTGCAGGTATTTACGCAAGGTCTTGCCACACAGCCCTGACACAGATCCGTGACATAGATTCTTGACGGAACACATCCCTTACATGCAGTTGTAAGTACTGTAAGGGGATTTTCTTCCGGAGTTTCACGTTTTAGGGATTCTTCTGCCAGTGTGGATAATAAAATACTATCATCTGCTTCTTCAATTGCCATCCCCAGTCCTGCAACTGTTCTGTCCCTTAATATAGCACGTTCTTTATGAATACAGCATCTATATGGAACTTCACTACCTTTTGGTCTCATTGCAAACGGAATTAAGCGGGTATTTTCCGAAAAATCATCGCTTAAATATGCTTTTATTAATCTTACCAAAATTTCACGTTTTAAATGAGAAGTTTGTTTTGGGGTGCTATTCATACTCATTTTTCTTATTCCTTATTAACTTAATTTTTTTTCGATTGCGGCTAAAACTTTTTCAACCGTTGCTTCTTTTATTACATCATCATCAACCTTTACGTAAGGTGCTTTTGAGAATTCCCAGTCAATTGAGCATAATCCAAGGCATGGAACACCTGAAACATCTACTTTGTTTCCATATTTTCTAGGAACAATATCAATCAATTCCTGAAGATTGGCTGAACCCATTACAAAACAGGTTGTTCCTAAACATACTTTAACGATAACTTTTTTGTCCATACTTTTTTCCTCTCTATTGCTGTTCCGTCTACATGTATTGTATGTTTACTTTCTTGAAGTACTTATTTTGAAGTACATCAGAAATTTTTTTAATTATGTTTTTACGAATTTCTATTTCTACCGGAAGGGCCGGGTCATAATGTGCTTGATTTAATTTTGCACCAACCATAAAGTTTATGCAATCACTATCTAATAAAAAGTTTACCAGCTTTCCGGCTGCATTGTCAATATCTGATGTGCCGGATTCAAGATATTCCAAAGTTTTAGTTAGGGTCAAAACTCCTTCAGTAACCAAGTCTACTCCGTCCATATAAGAGCATGACGGGAGTTTGCCTATACTTATTGTTTTATCCATTGTTATAGGTTTGTTTAGTTCTCTGGATATTAAGTTCGCTGTAGTGCCTCCGCAGATGGCCTTTTTGCCGTTAAAATTGTCAAACATTTTTGCATATTCGGAATCTTTCGACTGGTGATACGGAGGACCTGTGAAAACTAACGATTCTCTGGGTTCTCTAAAATATAATACGCATGCGGAAATATCATCCTTTGGTTTTCTGTCGGTTTCAATATTACGTGCCTGATTGACGATATAGTGTGATAACTCGGAACTTGAAATGTTTGGATGTTCCTTTAATTTATCCTGTAAAAGTACAATTAATCCGTCACGACGCAACCCTAGTTTTAATCTTCCGCCGCCAAGTCCTGATTGGGTTACCCCGTCCGAACAGAATATGAGTCTGTCACCCAGCCTTAAGTCTATCCTATAAACTTTCATCTTTCTGTTTTTGAAGGTTTTTGATTGAATTGTTTCATAATCCGGTTTTAGAACTTCATTGTTTCTTATCCATATAAATTCAGGGTTGCCTTCTTCAACTATTTTGGCATGTCCGTCATCATTAACATCAATTGCGGAAAATGTTGAATAACTTATGTGTCTTACTTTGCAAACGGGAAGGGAATTCATCACTATCTCAGACGCTTTTCTTATTGAGATTTGTTGGTTTTCAATAAATCTCAAAAGCATTGTAGCAGTCATGCAGGACAAAATATTTGCTTTAATACCACTGCCTAATCCATCGGATAACACCGCAATAAGACGTGCTTCATCAGGGTATCTTTTGGATACAAAGTAATCCCCGTATGCATTCTGGTTGTATTTTTTCATTTGACTGCAATCAATGTCAATGAACACTTGTATCCTCCGGATTTTCGTCTTTGTCGTCAAAATCATTTGCTATTGAGCTTAAAAGTGTTTCGGTTTCTACCATGTGTTCGCCTAAAAGACATGCAATTTCCTGAACGATTGAGATATTTTTAGATATAACTTCGTGTGCTTTTTGAGAGATTTTTTCACGATTTGTTTCAGTTTGAGTTACATCGGTTATAATGGCGCCGACAATTTCATTTTCTTCAATAGTAAATGCGCTTATATCATATAGACGGCTTTTAACCGGATAACGTTCCTTATGTAGATCTTTTCCTGTTTTTAATATGGTTTTGAAGATATCTGCAAAATCCACAATTCTGTCAATAGAGGCGCCTGTCATGCCGTCAGGTCTGGCTTTAAATATTTCGTACATATCTCCCGTAAACATCTTCATAAAGCTGTCATTTGCTTCCAGAATATTCATATTATTGTCTACCATAACTACTGCAGCCGGCATGCATCTGAACATTGCAGCGGCTTTTCTTACTGCTATTTTTCGCATATAAGATACGCACATAGAGGTTTCCGCATCACCATTTAAAAGTGCTACAGCCATCTCTCTGCATGTTGGATAACCGCATCCACCACAGTTGAGCTCGTCATCAACCGAATGCTTCCCGATTTTTTTCAATGCTTTTAGGATATCTTCCATCGGGTAAGTTTTATGCGTAACTTTGGAAGATGTATAGTCCATATCTAAAACCACAGCAGGTTTTTTAGGGATAACAAGCCTGTGTTTTACATTAGAAAGGACATCCGAAACAATGCTTATACCTGCTTTGTCCGTTGAAATACAAGGTCCTCCGATACACCCGCCTTCGCATGACAGTCCTTCTACAAAAATTACTTTATCTAATTTTTCAGGTTTAAGGTTTTTTAGAGCTCTTTCAAAATTTGCTAATCCGCAGACATCTATTAACTGAATATGTTCTTTAATACCTATTTTTTTTATTGTTTCATTCATTCCGCCGTCAATAGGGTATAAAGAACCTTCGTGTGCGGAGTGCGGAATAAATCGGTTTTTTGTATCTTCAGAAAAATTTGATATATCTCCGATGTCATCATTTATCCACCTTTTCAGTTCTTCAAAGGTTAAAGCCGCATCTATCAAATCGTTGTGGTCAGATTCATTTTTCTTACCTATACATGGGCCGATAAAAACAATTGAAATATCATCTCCAAATTTTTCTTTAAGCAATCTGGCGTGAGTCATTGCAGGAGAGCCTATAGGGGTGATGTTATTTGTGAACTCAGGGTGATAGTACCTTATAAAATCTACAATGACGGGGCACGCACTGGAAATAAATAGTCCTTTTTCAGCGTTATTTAACAATTCGGCGGTTTTGATAGAAACTTCTTCGGCACCGAGGGCAGTTTCTGATACATCTTTGAAACCTAAATGTTTTAATATGGATATAATCTTTTCTTCAGACATTTCAAAAACACCGCTCCATGATGGGGCAAGTGAAACGTATACGTTATTTTTAGAAAGCAGGAGTTTTTTTGCTTTATCCAAATCTGTTCTTACTCGTTTTGCACCGGCGGGACAGGCTTTTACGCAGGCTCCGCAGGCAATACATTTGTCCGGGATTACAGATGCGTGTCCGTCTTCTATCTTAATTGCCTTTACATGACATTCTCGAACGCATTTATAGCAATCATGACATTCGTTAATTAATGTGTAAACCGGATTCTGCTTATCCATTTTTTCTCCTCAAGATATATTTAAATATTTTGTGAAAGAATTTCTTTCAATTTATCAATATCAACACTGTTGTATTCTTTGCCGTTTACGTAAATATTAGGCCCGGTTGCGCATTTATTTTCGCATCTGGAGCCTTCCAGTTCAATTGCGGCATCAATTCCATGTTCATTTATGTATTCTTCCAGAAAAGCCAGATTTTCCTGATTTCCGCGTGCAAAGCATGAACTGCCCATACATACTGTTATATTCAATTTTGCCATACTGTCCTCTCAATACTAATTATTTTATATTATAACCCGAATAAGGGCAAGACTTTTACAAGCAGATGCAAAAAATTTAGAAAATTTAAAATTAGCCTGAAAATTTTTGTTTACATATATTAAAATATTTACATCATACTGTTGTCGTTGTATTATTATTTTGTTAAGTATTTACAGACCTTGAGGGAAAAAAATTGGTTGAAAAATTTTATATAAAAGGAGGTACTCCTTTAAAAGGCGAAGTTTCCATAGGCGGGGCGAAAAATTCAGTCTTAAAGCTTATGGCGGCTGCTCTTTTAGCGAAAGGTGAGTCAAAAATTTATAATGTGCCTGAACTTACTGATGTTGAAATTATGCTTCAGGTAATTAATAGTTTAGGAGTTAAAACTTCTTATAATAAAGAAGAAAAATCATTAACAATAGATGCGACTGATATCACAAATATAACAGCAAAATATGAATTGGTTAGTAAAATGCGTGCGTCATTTAATGTGCTTGGTGCACTTGTTTCCCGCTGTAAGGAGGCAATTGTGGCGCTTCCGGGCGGCTGCGCAATAGGCGAAAGACGTGTAGACTTTCATATCAAAGGGCTTGAGGCACTCGGGGCAAAATTAAAGATAGAAAACGGATATGTTCACGCAAAGGCAGGCAAACTTGTCGGTGCTGAAATATGTTTGGATTTGCCTTCTGTCGGTGCAACGGAAAATCTTATGCTCGCAGGTGTTTTCGCTGAAGGATCTACAAGAATTCAGAACGCTGCTCAAGAGCCTGAAATCGTTGATCTTGCGAATTTTTTAAATGCTATGGGTGCGGATATTATTGGAGCAGGTACATCAGAAGTTATTATTAACGGTGTTAAGCCTGAAGATTTGCATCCTATAGAATATACAACAATTCCCGATAGAATTGAGGCTGGGACATTTATGGCTGCTATCGTAGGAACAAAAGGCAAGGCTGTTATAAGAAATATTTATCCGGCTCATTTGTCATTCTTTACAGATAAATTATTAAAAATGGGTGCGAATATTAAACTTGTTGATCCTACTTCAATTGAAGTTTCAAACAAAAACAGATTAAATTCCATTAATTTTGTTACCCAGCCATACCCTGGATTCCCTACGGACTTGCAATCTATGGCAATGACTCTTTTGACCACGGCAAATGGGGTTGGAATTATCACTGAAAGCCTTTATGAAAACAGATTCATGCAGGTTCCGGAACTAAGGCGTATGGGCGCTGATATTCATCAGGATAGAAACCACGCGATTATCAAAGGCGTAAAAAAACTGACTGGTGCAACTCTTACTGCAAGTGACCTCAGAGCTGGTGCTTCGCTAGTTGTCGCGGCGCTGATGGCGGATGGAAATACTGTTATTGAAAAATTACATCATATAGATAGAGGATACGAAAATTTCGAAAATAAGATAAGATTGTTAGGAGGCAAAATAGAGAGAAAAGATGAGATAGTATCTTCTGTTGAGCTTACGGAGGAAATACGAAATGAGTCCTACATATAAACGTTGGTATGATCATGATCCGTTACTTTTGGAAGTAATTGAGCTTCTGCGCAATTATCAGACAGAATTGCATGCCCAGGCAGAGATTTTTTTGCAAAAAATTGAAGAAAAAGTATCCAAAGAGACGGTTGATAAGTTTTATGCTATGGTAAAACCTGTAAATGCTAATAATCGTTGGTATGATAAGGATCCTGTAATTTCAAGAACCGTTGAGATTTTAAGAATTGTTCCGCCGGAGGCTCAGAAAATTTGTGCCCAGAACTTTATTAAAACACTCAAAGAAATGGGGATTGAATACAAAAGCCCTAATTACCCGCAGCAGTAATGTTAGATATTGATTGTTTATCAGGTGAAAAGTTTTTAGAGTTCAGAAACTACGTTAAAAAATCGTGGTCTTTTGCTGTTACAGGGTTGACTTCAATTTTAAGGCTGTTGCTTGTTAAAAATGCTCTTGAATATTCTAAGAAGAAAATATTGCTTGTAACGTCTACAGAACAAAATGCTTTGAAATTTCAAAATGATTTTAAAAAAGGATTTGAAATTGACGCGGCATTAATTCCGTTTCAAAATATTTCAATGTATGAGGGGATTTCTTCCAATTTATATGAGTATTCAGAGCAGATAAAAATATTACGTCAAAAGCCGGATTTGGTCATTTGTCCTGTAAAAACACTGCTTGAAAAATTTCCGGATGAGAAATTTTTTGAAGATAATATTCTAAAAATAAAAGTCGGTGACGAGGTTGACTTAAAAGAGTTAAGCCAAAGACTGGTCAGGCTTGGTTATAAACGGGCAACAATGGTGAGTGATATTGGAGAGTTCAGTATCAGGGGAGACATTGCGGATATTTTTTCGTTGAGCGATAATCCCGTAAGGATTGAGCTTTGGGGTGATGAGGTTGTAGATATAAGATATTTTAACAATGAAACACAAAAATCTGTTGAGAAAGCTAATGAAACTGAAATTCTACCTGTATATAAATTTATACTAAATGAAAGCAGCCCAAAATTTAATGAGGAGGATGATGGTTACTTTGAGGGGATTGAGGTTTACCAGAATTATTTCAACGACAATTTTGCCGGAGTTTTGGATTATCTAAAGGATTATATCGTAATTTTTGACGAGACTTCGGAAATTTATTCCAAATATGAATTTGTTGCCGAAACTTTTCAAAAACAGCTTGAAGAAAACCTTAAGCTTGAACTTTTAAAGCCATTAAAAGGGAAAAACCATTTTACTTTTGAGGAATTTTTGAGAAAAACCTCTTATTTTGTAAAAATAGGTCTCAATAATTTTATAGATGGCGAGATGGATGATATTATTGAGTTCAATGCGATGCCGCTTCAAAATTTCGAGGCAGACTTAGACGCTGTTGCAGCGTTTATAAAAGAACGATCAAAAGAGTTTTGTAAGGACGGTTATAAAATTATTATAGCTACAGATTATCCGGAACGTGTTAAACAACTTTTGGGTGAGCGTGAAATTTTTAATATTAAATATACAGAAAGCCTTGCAAGTGCGGGCTCAATTCTTGAGGACTGTAAAACAATTGTAATGACGGATAGAGAACTTTTTAACAAGCGCTCTAAGGAAATTACAACTGCAAAGAGGTCTTATTATAAAGAAAAACCCGAATTTATAGAGAATATAAATGATATTCAAGAAGGTGAATATGTTGTTCATACTATTCACGGTGTCGGCATATACCGTGGTCTTACCCAGCAGGAAATTGACGGTCAGTTAAAAGATTATCTTACGATAGAATATGCATCAAAAGACAGACTCCATATTCCTGCCGAACAGATTAATATGCTTGTAAGATATCGCGGTTCAGGCAATATTAAACCTAAACTTTCCAGAATGGGCGGTAAAGATTGGGAAAATACTAAAGCTAGGGTTAAAAAAGAAGTCGAGGTAATTGCGTATGATCTTTTGAGGCTTTATGCCAAGCGAAAAATGCAGAAAGGATTTCAGTTTTTGCCGGATACAACATGGCAAATTGAAATGGAGGAGGCATTTGAGTTTGTGGAAACTCCGGATCAGATGCGAGCAATAAATGATGTTAAGATGGATATGGAAAGTAATCAGCCTATGGATAGGTTAATCTGCGGAGATGTGGGGTTTGGTAAAACAGAAGTTGCAATGCGCGCAATTTTCAAAGCCGTAACATCCGGCAAACAGGCTGCGGTTGTGGTGCCGACCACAATTCTTGCATTGCAGCATTTTCAAACAATGTCGGAAAGATTTAAGCCTTTTGGAGTCCATGTTGAATTGATGTCAAGATTCAGAAGCAAAAAAGAGCAGAAAGAAACTGTTAAGAACCTTGCAACAGGTGCTTGTGATGTTGTAATCGGAACTCACAGGCTTTTGCAGGACGGTATTGTTTTTAAGGATTTAGGACTTCTTGTCATTGATGAGGAACATAGATTCGGAGTGCGACATAAAGAAAAATTAAAACAATTACGTGAAAATATTGATATAATTACGATGTCTGCAACACCTATACCCAGAACTCTTTATATGTCTTTATCAGGTATAAAAGACATGTCAGTCATTAATACTCCGCCAAGAAACAGGCTCCCGATTAAAACGTATGTTGGCGAGTGGAATGAAAATATGGTCAAAAATGCCATAATTCATGAATTGGACAGAGAAGGTCAGGTTTTTTATCTTTATAACAGAGTCGAAACGATAGAAGAATTTAAGTTTCATTTACAAAAACTGGTTCCGAATGCAAGAATTGCCGTAGGACATGGACAAATGGATGAGAAACAGCTTGAAGAAGTTATTGTTGATTTTGCAAACAGGGAATACGACATTTTACTTGCGACAACGATTATCGAAAACGGAATTGATATCCCGAACGCAAACACAATGATTATTCATGATGCGGATAGGTTTGGACTTGCACAGTTATATCAGTTAAGAGGACGTGTAGGACGTTCGCAGAGGCAGGCATACTGTTATTGTTTTTATCGAAAAAGCAAAGAAATTACAAAAGATGCCATACACAGATTAAAAGCAATAAAAGAATTCACAACTCTTGGAAGTGGTTATCAAATCGCATTAAGAGATGTTGAAATCAGGGGTGTTGGTAATATTTTGGGGACGAAACAGCATGGCCATATGATAAATGTAGGATTTGACACATACTGCCAGTTGTTAGAAGAAACTGTACAGGAGCTTCAAGGGCATTATATTGAAAAATCTGATCCCACAATTGTTGATATAAATGTAACTGCGTTTATACCGGATGAATGGGTAGGTTCGTCTGATCAGAAGATGATAGAGTACAAACGCCTGGCGGATGTAAAATCTCAGCTTGAATTGGATTATATTATTGAGGAGTGGAAAGACAGATTTGCAAAGCCTCCGGAAAGCGTTGAAAACTTAATAAAATTAATCAAAATAAGACTTGCAGCAACGGATGTAAAAATTTCGCTCATCCGTGAAACTCCGGAGAATATTAGGATTTATACTCCATTTATGCAGCCGGAGTGGAATATCATTCAAAAATCTTTGCCCGGAAATATACTAAAATATATAAAATTTACAATTGCTCCAAAGTCTTGTGAAGAAGGCAATTCAATTATTTTGTTAAATAATTCATATATGAATTTTGATGAAGTATTTAACATTTTGACAGATTTGTTTTATTATATATATAAAGTTAGTCATGAGTATTAAATAAGGAGATATTTATATGAAGGGAAAAAAATTACTTGCAACACTTACAGTATCGGCTGTGTTGTTTGCAGGCTGCGGTCTTAAATCTCAGGAGGCTGTAATTAAGATTAACGACAAAGTTATTACTCAGGCTCAGTTTGATAAGGCTTTTGATAAACAGGCAGACAATTCTGTTTTTGCCCGCATGGGTATAAAAATTAAAGAAAATCCTAATGGATTTATGTATTTAATGATTAAAGAAAGAGTTGCAAATGAACTAATTATTAAGGCATTATTAGATGAGGAAATGGCCAAGCGTGATATCAAGGTTACTAATGCAGATGTAGATCAGGCTGTAAAAGAAATTATTGATAAAGTTGGTTCAAAAGAACAGCTTAATTTGATTTTGAAACAAAATGGCGTTTCATCTTCCCAATTTAGAAACGATTTAAAAGAAGAAGTTAAGATGAAAAAGCTGGCATTACAGTTAGGTGATAGCAGTGTTTCAGATGCAGAAGCTGAAAAATTCTATAAAGAGAATGTCGCTAAATTTAAATATCCTGAGAAAGTTAGAGCATCTCATATTTTAATTTCAGCAAATCCTGTTGAGATTGAAGAGATAATTGCATCTGACGCCAAGAATAAAGACTTAAATCCTGATGAGATAAGAGCTAAAGTTAATGAGGAACTAAATGCTAGAAAAGCAAAAGCTGAAAAGCTTTATAATGATGTAAAGGCAGATATTAATAGTTTTGCAAAATTCGCAAAAGATAATTCAGATGATACAACAACAGCCGTAAAAGGCGGGGATTTAGGATTTTTTGCAAAAGAGGAAATGGTACCTGAATTTTCAAATGCTGCATTTGCTCAAAGACCAAATACAGTTGCACCGGTTGTTCAGTCTCAGTACGGTTATCATATTATTCTGGTTACAGATAGAATGGAAGCTGGTCAGGAACCTTTTGAAAAGGCTAAGGTTGAAATTAAAAATTACCTTACTAACCAAAAACAGCTTAAACTTCTTGATGATTTAACAGAATCTCTTAAGAAAAATGCAAAAATAGAATTTGTAAATCCTGACTATGACCCGAAAAATATTCAGGATAGGCTTCAAAAAGAAGTTAAACAACAAGTTGAAAATGCTAAACCTAAAGCTGTAAACAAAGCCGACGAAGCAAAAAGATAATTAAAAAAGAGCCCTTTAGGGCTCTTTTTTATTCACTGTTTTTTATTAATCAAGTATTCTTGTATAAATTGTATTTATATTTTGCAGGAATGCTTTTTTGTCAAATATAGCTTCAATTTCTTGTGAAGAAAGCAGCTTTGTTACATTTTCATCCTGCAATAAATTTTCTTTGAAACTGCCATGATTATTGAATGCATCAAGCGCATTACGCTGTACAATTGTGTAGGAATCTTCGCGGCTTAACCCTTTAGCGATGAGTGATAAAAGAACCTTTTGTGAGAATACTATGCCGCCGAATTTATCAGTATTTTTGAGCATATTATCTTCGTGCACAACAAGATTTTCAACTATTCCGTTAAACCTGTTTAACATAAAATCAATTAGAGTTAAGCTATCAGGGAAAATTATTCTTTCAGCAGAACTATGTGAGATATCGCGTTCGTGCCAGAGTGGAATGTTTTCCAGTGCTGCAATAGAATTTGCCCGGACAATCCTTGCAAGTCCGCATAAATTTTCTGATAAAACAGGATTTTTCTTATGAGGCATTGCAGAGGAGCCTTTTTGATGTGCGCCAAAACCTTCTTCGACTTCCAGCACTTCTGTCCTTTGCAAATGTCTTATTTCTGTTGCAAATTGTTCAATTACACTTGCGATTAATGCCAGTGATTGCATAAAGTACGCATGATAATCTCTTGCAATAATCTGCGTCGATATCCTTGCAGGTTTTAAGCCCAGGTGTTTGCAGGTAATTTGTTCAACCTCAGGTAATATATTACTGTATGTCCCTACAGGCCCTGAGATTTGTCCAACACGTATTTGTTCAAGTGCATGTTCAAAATTGGCTTTTTGACGTTCAAGTATGTCAATCCAGCTGCATAATTTTACACCGAATGTCATAATTTCTGCATGAATCCCGTGTGAGCGCCCTATACAGATTGTATTTTTGTGTTTTTGAGCCAATTTTTTGATTGAGTTGATAGTTTTGTTCAATTCTTCAATTATTATCTTCCCGCTGTCTTTAATCTGCAGGGCAAAAGCTGTATCAATTACGTCGGAGCTTGTAAGCCCGACATGCATATATCTGCCCAGATCGCCCAGATTTTCATTAACGTTTGTAAGGAACGCTATGACGTCATGTCTTACTTCGCGTTCAATTTCGTCAATACGTTTTATGTCGAATTTTGCCCGTTGTTTGATGATTAATACATCTTCTTTCGGAATTTTACCAAGTTCTGCATAAGCCTCGCATACGGCAATTTCTACTTTTAAATAATAGTTGAACTTGCTTTCCAACGTCCAAATATTTTTCATTTCCTCGCGTGAATATCTTTCAATCATAGTTTTATTTTAGCATAAATATCATACTTAATATACCTAAAAAACTATATGAACAAGCCCATATGCCAATCCCGAACATAAAGCTTGCAGGTTAGGAAAATATAATCTGAATGTGTAATGAAACTTAACAAAAAGGCAATTTTTTATAACAAAAATACTTTATATATATAACGAGTATAAGAGAAAAGAGTAATATTATGAGCAGTAATGGACAAAGTATTGACCCAATTTCAGCTATAAAAGCTCGGATATCTTCTATGAGCGAGCTTGAAAAGCAGCAGTTTGAAAATGAAACGGGCTTCGGTATTCAGGCAGTAAATATAATGAGCTATGAAGCTGCGGTAGAATATTGCAAAAATCATAATATTAACTTATCATCAACCAGTGTTTGGGTAGATTATTATCAAGCTAAAGCAGACTGGAATTATTATCACGAATTATATATTCAGGCAAATTCTATTTATCAGGATTTAAAGAGCCAGAAAAATACTGCTCAAGAACAGTATGATGAACGTTACGCCAGTGCTGTTCAAGAAAATGGCGGGGAAAAGCTTACAACAACTGAAGATAATACAATAAAACGCGAAACCAATTATACAACTGAAACAATAACTAATGCAAGACAGGCTGAACTTACAGCAGATAACCTTCTGGCAAAATGCTTTATGGCTGTGGATGCCCAGCGCGCAGCTTTGAATGAAGGAATT
>CAYYAG010000004.1:53761-56014 GCA_964470005.1 uncultured Muribaculaceae bacterium | reverse complement strand
GATTGTGAAAACGTCATATGCGCCTGAGATGAGCTTAGTGTATTTATTAACAGTTTTGAGCTTAAGTCACTGCTGCTTTTTGCGCTCTGACCCAGCATTGCTGTCTGATCTGTTGCCAAACCAAAATATGCATCACTGTTGTTTGTTGAATATCGCCATGGACTCGTTAAGTCTACTGAACTCCTCTTTGTCATTATTGGCGCAAAGGCTGCCAATACTATCGTCAGTATCAGCATTACAACCATCATCTCCGCTAGCGTAAATCCTGATTTTAATCTGTAATCCCCCGCTCCGGAAACACAGTCACAAACGCCGCTTTCACCATGTGCACCGCCAAAACCCGCGCTACATCTACTTAGAGAGGTCGCCCCCCCCCCGATTTTTGCCTGATAATTAATCCTTTTCATATGGTTCCTCTCTTTTTTCATATATTTTATAATAACAAATTTTTTTCTAAATTGCAATATATAAACCCCGAACGAATGCGATTTTGTTACCTGCCGGTCTCGCAGGTGGGTGAGCGCCTCGACAAATCCGTTTCCCGCTGGCGATTAAAATCGGCGGGTATACTGCAATGTCAGACAGAGTCAACTCTCCCTTTTAGTATAATGTAGGAACAAAATTAACACCCGTCCGGAGTGTTCACATATTAACATATTTTAATTTTATTTTCAATAATACTTTTAACTACCAATTCATGGCGAGGGTTTCCAGTGCCATTTTTTCAGCTAAATCAGCGCGCGCAAGAGCTGCCTGTCCGGCGGTTTGATCTTCTCCGACAAGCTTGACTCCCATAGGCGACGGAATATAAGTTCTTACGGGCTCCGGTACCCTGTCATCTTGTTTTTGTTCACTGCCGTTTATAATTGTTGTATTATTAATATTATTTGTTACGGTTGAATTTGGTGATTGATATTTTTGACCGTTCTGGTACATATTTAGCAAATTAGTAGGAGTGTTCGGAATAACTGAAGGCTGATTGTTGAATGGATTATTCTGCAATGCCTGCAATGCCTTCTGAATCTCTTGAAGCTGTTCTTCAGTTAATTCGGGTTCTTTCTCCTCATCCAGAACTGATTTTGTCGGACGCCCAAAAACCTTATTCTCAGCTTTTGTACATGCCTTTGCTATAACCGGTACTATTACCGCCATCGGTAACGCAATCCTTAACGGCACACCTGCAAGATTCTTTAAGAAGTTCGGTATCTTTCTTAACATATTAAGATTCACTTTGGATGCAGATTTATATGCCGCACGGGTTTCGTTACCTACGTTTATAACCCTGCCTATCCCTTTAAATAAACGCGTTACAGGATTTTTTACGTTTGCTTTCAACATATCTGATAAAGCATTCTTTGCAGCTTTGTAATCTTTTTTCGTGGCAAAACCGCCAGCTTTTGCCTTTTCGTTGAACGCTTTTAAGGCTGCTCGATAGTTTTCTACTCCCTGCTTATCAAGTCCAGCATACTTCATGCCGCCTGCTTTATGCATAAGCACGCATGCTAACGGCATTGCCATAAAGTATGCAAAATCGTTTACAAAACGCTCCATAAAGGTTTTGAACTTCTCTCCCTTTGGCGCAATGATACTGTTAGCAATCATGTCACCAAAGATAAATGCCTGCATAAATACTGCTAATTTGCCGCCGGCAAACCTGTTTGTCGTACCTTCCAGAAAATAACCGAATGCCTTTGGCAGAAACCTTCCCAGCTTTGTTTTATTACCTTTGCCCAAAGTTGCGATGAATTTGTTCCTTAATTCAGGTATAGATACTTTTCTGCCAAACAGATGTCCTTTTACTTTACCTAAACTGCCATATTTTCTGTTCACTGAAATACTTATACTGTCATCAGCTTTAAGTAAAGCTTTATATATTTTGTCAACGTTCCCTAATGCATCTTTTGAAACAGCTTCAAATTCTGCCAGGTTCCTAAAACCGAGTTTGCGGGCTTTGATATGCTTCGAATATTGATTTAATCCATTTATTCCCTTTTTATTGAATATCTTATCAATACTTGCATCTTTTATACCAAGTGCCCTTAATTCTTCTTTTGCAAGCGCTGCAGCTTTATCTGCTTTATTCAAACCATTTAACGATTTTGCTAAATTATCAATCTGGCCTTTTGTATAACCGAATTGCTCAAGCTTATTAACATCATCAATAGGGTTCATAAAATACCCGAACAGTTGATCAGTGTCTAATGCTAAAAAGCCTTTAAGACCCGCACCAATATTTTTAGCGAACTTCCACTC
>CAYYAG010000004.1:49693-53661 GCA_964470005.1 uncultured Muribaculaceae bacterium | reverse complement strand
GTTGCAAGTGTTAAACCCAAAGTTGCATTAGGATCCGCTTCATCAGAAGCCTTTACACGGTTTGCCAAGTATGAATTGTCAACCGTCTGCTTTACCATCTGTGCATCCACTGCCTGCATTGATGGGCCGCCTATATATGATTGACCAGCTGCCTGCATTGGTACATTGAACTTTGGATTTATATTATTACTAACCATTTTACCTACCTTTATTATATAAAAACAAAATCCTCTTTATTATTGCCTTTTTAAAACAAATGTAACGAAATGTAACAAGTTTTATCTTTTCTGAAATTTCGGGTTGAGTATATACTTTATATATATGTAAGAAACGAGAGAGGCTTTAATTATGGCAATAGCTAATTTAAAAAAGATTGATGAAAAACTCAAAAATATCTACAGCGAACAGGTTACAACCACTGCTACTAATGCCCAACCGTTTGTTGACAGATCTGATTTATTATTTGAGCAGATGAATTTCATTGCAATATATAATAAACAGGCCTTACACCTTGTTTAATATACTATACACAAATTTTATAACTAATTCCAATTAATTTTTCCCCTACAAATTTAGCACCTGATTTTTAACACAAATCAGGTTTTTTTTATCTATGGCAAAAATTTTTCGTGATAAAATGTGGATATGAGATTATGCGTATTTCAGGGAACATTCAACCCTATCCACAACGCCCATCTGAAAATGGCAGATTTTGTACTAAAAAATTACGGGTTTGATAAAATTATATTCATTCCTGCGTACAGACCTCCCCATAAAAACTATGATATTGCTTTAACACCGCACAGACTTCAAATGGTAAAGCTCGCTGCCCTGTCTAATCCGAAATTTGAAGTATCTGATATTGAATACCGGAATGAACGAGCTTCATATACATATCTAACTATACTGGAACTATATAAACAGTACGATATTGAAGGTAAAATCAATTTTATAATAGGTACAGACGCATTTAAACAGATTGATACCTGGTATGAGGCTGATAAACTTAAAGAACTCGTGGAGTTTATTGTTTTTGTACGCGAAAATAATATAGATCCCCAACAGTTTAAAAAACTTGAGAATAAGGGCTATAATTTTTCGTTTGCAAAAATGGGCATTGAAGATATATCATCAAGTTATATAAGAAACTGTATTTATCAAGGCCAAGACATAAGCAGGTTTGTAACAGATAAAGTAAAAGGATACATTGAAAAAAATGGATTATACAAATATAAGTAAAGAAACAATTTTAAATTGGCTTAAACAAAATCTTACGGCTGAAAGATTCAGCCATTGCCTCGGTACTGCTGATTGCGCAAAAGAACTTGCTGCAAAATTTAACGAAGACGAGGATAAAGCATACGTTGCAGGACTTCTGCACGATTGCGCAAAGTGTTTTGATAATGAAAAACTTCTTGATATTATCAATGAAAATCTGAACGTAGATGAAAATGAATTAATGAATTATAAAACACTTCATGCACCTGTTAGCGCGTTTTGTGCCCAAAAAGATTTCGGTGTCTGTGATGATGAAATTTTATCAGCTATACGTTGGCATACCTTAGGCAAAAAAGATATGACAAATTTTGAAAAAATAATTTTTCTTGCGGATAAGATTGAACCTAATACACGAAACAAAGAATACCGTGAAGAAATTTGCAAAATCCTTCAAGAAAATGACGGGCTTAATAAAGCTCTTTTACGCTGTTATAAAGAAACTATCAAAAGTCTTGTAAAACGTGAATTAAAAATATGTCCATTAACAATAGACATCTATAATAATTTATTGGATATAACAAATAGTAAAGAATGTAAACAAATTCAATGAAAAGTTACATATTCATGATACAATAATTTCACAGAGAGGGAAAGCTCATGAAACTATTGGAGATTAAGAATAACCTTGTAAAAATATCTTATAGCGATGCTGACACAATTACACTTGCACAGTTTATTGCGCTTGTGGATAGCAATAAATCTTATGTCGCCCAGATAATAAATCTGAAAGCCGATATAGCCACGAATTACGCAATAGGAAGATTGATTTTTACTTTTAATGATGAAGGCATCGTTGATAACTATGACGGCTCTGCACCTTCAATAAAAGCACAACTCTCTTACTTGAAATCTGATGATATTTTGAAGCTTCTGCCTTTGGAAAAACCTATTAATATGGGAGAACTGGCGCAGCAAAATGTAATGTTTAAAGTTGATCAGACTATTTTTGAGAAAAATCTTACAATATGCGCAGAAAAATTTGATAACATTCTAAATATAGTTAGAAACTCCTCAATACAACTAGCAAACATTGGTGAAAAAGTTGTTGTGATTGATGTTGACCATACCTTTGGTGAATATGAGCCAATCAGATTTAAACGTGATTTCAAGCTTCCGCTTAACGCGAAAATGATAGACTATATTTACGAAAATGATCTTAAGGAAGTGGATGCTGCAAGTAAAGCAGTTATACAAGATATTTTTTATGAAGTGCAAGAATACACAAAAACCGTTGAGGGGAATTTTATACCGTTTGACACATTTTTAAAGGTTGTTTCTACCCAGTATGAAAAGTCAAATATTCCTGAGCTGGCTCTTTTAAAGCATAAACTGTTAAAATATCAGGAAGAAAATGTCTTTGCACAAACAAAAGAGGAGCTGGATAGCCTGGAAAAAGCTGTAAGGGAAAATCAAATCTGCTATATTGATATCGCAGACGTCCCCGACAGCCTTCAAAAAGAACTTATTGCATATATACACACTATCATTAATAAAATAGACTCCTACATATACATATTTGTAAAAATTACAAATAAAAATACAGATAAAAAATTACTTTTACAACTTATTAATAATGATCACATTTTTACAACAACAATTTGCAGCCATAATTATAAATATCTGCCTGAGTTAAAACAGCGTGCAGAAAATATAATTCTCTTTGCTCCGCAGACAGTTCAGCACGATTTTGCAAGTTACAACACTTTGTTAAACAAATTAAATGCAAATGAATTTATTATATACGGCACACTTACACAAAATGTTCCATTTATTTTGGAACTTAAGGAATTTGATCAAAATCAAATTGAAGATCCCTCTCAAATTAATGATTCTAAACAGTTTGAAGGACCGGCATCGCACGACGAACCCGAACAACCCGAACAACCCGAACAACCCGAACAACCCAAACAACAAAACGATGCAACTCCTGAACCTAAAAATGTGATACAGGATGCCATAACACACGACTTGGACAATGTAGAATATAGTGATGAACAAGAAATTCCGAAAGAAACCCAAATACATGATGATGTTGTTGTGCAACCGGATTTTAACAAAACTACGGAAGAACTATCCCATGATGAACTTGTAGAACAGGCTGTACGCGATGTGGACGAAATGCTCTATACAAAACCTGAAGAAGTACCTTCAATTGATGATATTACAGATCAAGATACCATAACTGAAGAAGATTTGGATTTTATTGATGATTTAGGTACTGAGCCGCAGGTGCTTGAAGAAGAACTTCCCGCAGAAAGTAATGAATATGAAGTTATAAATGATTTTCCTTTTGAAGAAGATCACCCTCTTGAGGAAGTGCCGCAAATAGAAGATGTGCTAACTGATGAGGAACCCTTAATTGAAGACATTCAGTCAGACCTTGAAGCAAAAACAGATATTGATAATGCAATGTTGGATGAACCACAACCACCTGTAGTGCCTATTTATCCTTCCGAAGAACCGGTTTTAGATGCTGATGCTCCAGCGTTTGAACAGGGTGATATGGTATCACACCCGAAATATGGAAAAGGAGTTATTGAAAAGTTGATAAAATACGGCAATAAAACACTTTGTTCAATATCCTTTGAAAATATAGGAAGACGCCTGCTTGATCCTGCAATTTCAGAATTGCAAAAAGTTGAATAGCCTTACCGGCCTCTTTCTGTGGCAAAGCATTTAGTGGTTATTGA
>CAYYAG010000004.1:0-49593 GCA_964470005.1 uncultured Muribaculaceae bacterium | reverse complement strand
AAATAATACACAGTATTAAAAAGGCAAACCATAGCCTGTAAAATACCAGAAGCCCCTCATTAAGGTGTATAAGCTTGCCGAATATTCCGGTAAAACCAGCAAGGAGAACAGATATGTGCAGTTTGATATAATTATTCATAACCACATTTTATGCACATATTAAAAATTTATCCAACAAGTTCTCTGTATATTTCCAAATATTTTTTTGCACTTTTTTCCCAGGAAAAATCAGATTTCATAGCTGTTTTTCTCATTGCATCAAGTGTCGGCTTTTCATTATAAACATATAAAGCACAATTTATAGCCTGCATCATATCCCAAGAATCATATCTCCAGAATTTAAAACCGGTAGAATCATTCAAAGGATAGCCGGTAACCGTATCTTCAAGCCCACCTGTTGCTCTCACTATAGGCAAAGAACCGTAATGCATTGCTATAAGCTGGCTTAACCCGCATGGTTCAAACTTAGACGGCATTAAGAAAAAGTCACTCCCCGCATAAATAAGGTTTGCAAGATCAGCCTTATACCCGATATACGAGCGAATATTTGATGTATTATTTGAAAGCCAGATTAAAAGATTTTCATAATCTTTATTACCGCTGCCCAAAAATACAAAATCTGCATTTACACCCTGCAAGTCATTTTCAGCCTGTCTTATAAGATCCAGACCTTTCTGTTCCACAAGACGTGAAATACATGCAATTAACGGTTTTTCCGGATTATATTGTAATCCAAAGAACTCACAAACCGCCTTTTTATTCAGCTCTTTTTTATCAATGGATCTGTATGTATAATTTGCAGTAAGGTTTTTATCCGTTTTAGGGTTAAAGACCGAATAATCAATACCATTTAAAATCCCAACAAGTTTTCCCTGATTCATTCTAAGCGTATAATCCATGCCCTCACCATATTCCCCTGTTAAAATTTCTCGGGCATAATTGGGCGAAACTGCTATAACCTTATCAGAATAATTAATCGCACCTTTCATCCAGTTGACCTTGCCGTAATGCTCAACCCCCCACGAATTATAGACAATATCCTTACGCATATTGGCAAAGTCCAGAACATCCTCAAACCATACCCCTTGATATGCAAGATTATGAATTTCAAAAACAGACTTTGTATTCTGCCAGAAATCATCATACCTGTAATTACTGTGGAGATATACCGGAATCATAGCAGTATGCCAATCATTAGCGTGAATAATATCCGCTTTAAAATTTAAAGCCTTTGCATACTCTAATACAGCCAGTGAAAAAGCAATATACCTTTCATGCTCATATCTCGTATCAAGCCATTTTGGATAAACATCTTTAAAACACGTAAAATACCAATCATTATGTACAAAAAAAACATTGATATTTGTATCAGGCAATTTACCTATAAACAATCTAAACTTATGCCCCTGATTTCCAAATGTCAGCCACATTTCAGAATTTTCAAGTTCTTTTATCCCGTATTTATCAGCATCAATAAGTCCGTGAAACGGCGTAAAGATAGCGATTTCAGCATCATCTTCTATATATTTAGGCAGGCTACCTATGACATCGGCCAGTCCGCCGGCTTTTGAAAACGGTGCAACTTCAGCTGATGCAAATAAAACTTTCATTATTCCTCACTTTCCGAGATATTTGGTGTCTCTGCTTCTTCAGGATTTTGATTTTCCGTCAAAGTGCTATCTTCGTCCGGCTGCACATCAGCACGAAGCATGTAATGTTCCGGCGTAACATCAAAATCAAATTTTATATTATACTTCTGTGTAATATAGTATGCCTGATTTAAACAAATTTGAGCTTTGTCAACATGCCCTAAAAACATCATCACCTTGAACATATTATACTTAAACAGCAATATAACAAAATCACTTGCCTTACCGTACCGTTCAAGCTGAATAATAGAGTTATTAAGCATTCCGTAGGCAACGTCAAATCTTTTTTGGCGTATATTCATCTCACTTAAAAAATACCACCCCAAATGCTGTATAAGATACATCCCCTGATTTTTAACAGACTTAATAATCTTATAAATAATAGACGCTGCCTTTTTATACGAATTAAGATTAATATATGTATAACCAATCAGCAAATCACAAAAAGTTTCAATCTGTGCAAGATTATTGACTTTAGCACTCAATTTTGCCAGATAAATTTCTTCTGCAAATTCTTTATGGTTGTCCTTTTGGTTAACAAATGCATTAATTATATGCAGTATAACTCTGGAGAACTTGTCATCTCCTGCCATATCATCAGATATAAATACCTCCCGGCCGGCAATAAGTTCTTGGAGCTGAACAATGCAATCATACGATTTCGGAAGAAAAGTTAAAGCTGAATAGGCAATATCCAGAAATTCTTTTACATTTCCCCTTAACTGAACAACATTTGCAATAGCTATATAACCGACACAACTTGATACCATATCCTTAAACTGCTCCGGGGGCATATAATCCGGAACAAGTTTTTCAATATTTTCGTCATTTATAACATTCAATACTTTATATCCGACATCCAGACAGTCGTCCATAGCTCCTATATTAAACAAAATCTCAATATGAACAATAGACATCAACAAAAAATACAGGTTAAAGTTAGGAGCTTCAGGATCAATAGATGCATTCGGAACGAGCGAAAGAACTTTATGCGTCAGGCTCAATGCATGGGTATATCTCGCGGAGGCAAGCGCACCTTGTATCATCTTAGAACATAATGAAATAATTTTATCAACATCCGTTGTTTTTTCCAGATTTTTCAACGTCAACTCAGCAATATCCTGAGTTTTATCCGGTACATATTCATACAAATTATCCGATATATTTTCGTAAAGTTTAAGCTTATATTCCTCAATATCTATATCCGACTCATCATTAACTTTTTTATTTTCCAAGAGATTAAGAATTTCTGTAGAGCAATTCAGATATGCACTAAAATCACCCAGCGACAAATTAACTTTTGCAAGCTTTTCCCATTCCAAAAATGCATTACTCTCATCCGAAAGCAGATTATACAGATATGATTTTACAGGGCTTGGCATATTTTCCACAAACACTTTTGAAAAAAGCTCACTTGCAATTTTTTGCAGATCTATCTTATTCATTACTTCCAGAAGGTTTGCCCTCAGCAGATTATAATTAGGGAAATACATACAATTGTTATAGAAGTATACATAACCCATATCTGAAAGTTTATTAATAATATCTTCTACATTTTCGTAGCCAAGACTATCAATTGTAGCTACATCAATCCTTGTGCCCAAAAGAAGTACTGAGGCCAAAAAACGCATAGTCTGCGGATCATCCTTTAAGAGATTTAAACGCCGGTGCATAAGCTTATCAAGATTAGACGGGATAATAATAGTTTTAGGGTTAACCATTTCTACACTATCATCAGCATACTGATAAACACCGGATTCTATCAAATATTGAATTGCAATATCCAAAAACAATATACTTCCGCATGAATATTTTGCAATTCGGTGGAAATAAAAGTCATTCAGGATATTACGATAAAAGTTTTTATTTTCTTCAATAATTCTTTCAAACGGAGTAGGCTTAAGAGTAATCTCCGTATAATACGGCCTGGTTATTAAAAAGTGTGATTGTTTATGCAGAGAGAAGTCTTTATCATAAGAAATCAAATAACTTATCTGCAGCTCATCAAAAGCTTCAAACAGATACTTCATTACGTCATAAGAGCTTGAATCAACTTTTTCAAAGTTTTCAATAAATATGAGGGTATTCGGTATAACTTTCAGGAGGGTAAGAAAAATATCAAAATACTGATTTCTGGTATCAATTGTATCTGCTACTTGCCTTTCAGTAAGAGTAATAAGATCACGAATCATATTTTCCGGATCAATATTTGAAAAAGCTGAAAAATCATTTTTGTCAAACAGTTTTTGAGAAACTGTATATTCAAATATTGCGGAAACCAAATCCCTAAAAAAGGCATATGGTGAATACTTCATCTCATCATAACAGGTAATTGAGATTATATTATTATAAATTCCAAGCTCCTCAATCTCATTAATAATTTTAAGAGAATACGGGACATACATAGGTGCAGTTTTAATAGCAAGAATACCCTGCGGCACAGACTGCAGTTTATTTACAATATGATAGAATACATCCACATTTTCTGTTCTGATAAAATCACAATTTATTTCATTAAAGTCTATAGTTTCAATATCATAAATAGCATCAGGATCCTGAGGTGTTTCAAGCTTAATAAGTGCCTCACCGTCAATTTTATCCTGTTCAATCAGCATATTCTGAACGAAATTAGGAATTTCAACTTCATCATCTTCTTCATCTTCAAATAAAGACTGATCGATTACCACCAGATCCTTCAAGTCAAGTTCATAAAACATTTTCATTTCACCGTCAATTAAAACAGAGTTCAGCGGTGATAATTTATAATTTTTTTCCAGAGATTCAAAAAGCGGAGTATCCGTAATTACCTGAAAAGAGTTAAGCACTCTCTGTTCATCTTTAGCCTTTTGATAAATCATACTTATATTAAAGCCTGATTTATAATCATTCGGATCATCTTCAACAGACTTTTTCATCAAAAACATGTTACATCTTACAGATGTATTTTTCTTTTTAGTCAATTTACAGTTTAAACGGGTAATAAGGTTAAGGATTTCAATAACAGCATTAACCGCAGTATTAACAGATCCGTTAAATGTATAATCTTTATCAAAACGTATAACATAAGTTTTATCAATAATCTGACGCCTGAGCCCGATTGACTTTACATAACCAAGTATAACCTTGTCGAGATTTACTTTAAATTTATTAAACAACTTTGCTGAGCCAAGCAAATCTTTCATTTCCGAGAGATTTGGGAAGTCAATTGTCAACATGACAAAATCATCCGTATTTGCTTCATTTAAAATTACACTTTTTTCCAGTGGAAATTTACATTTTGAGCACTTTTTATTTGCTGTAGGATTAATTTTACCACAGTTATGACACTTAGTTACTATTACGTAACCGCATTTTTTACAGGTATTATTCTCATTAATAGATTTACAAATAGGGCAAACAACCTTGAGCACCTTTTTACAGTTAGGACACACAATCGTTTTATCATCAATTTCTAAACCGCACTTTGGACATTCCATATCAAGATTATATCATATACAATGACAAAAACAACACAAAAATATTAACAAAATTTGCTAAAAGCATAAATTATGTTATGATAAAAATCAGAAGGATTTCATATGAGCATAATTGCCGACGACAACGAATTCAAGAGAGAAAATACTGCCAGCCGCAATCCTGTGATAAAAGCAGAAACAATAGAGTATGACAAAAATTTTGAAAACTGTATAAGGCCAAAAACATTTGATACCTATATTGGACAAAGTACATTAAAAGACGCGCTAAAAATAACAATCGAAGCAGCCCAAAAGCGAGGCTTGCCGCTGGATCACATGCTATTTTACGGGCCTCCTGGCCTGGGGAAAACAACTATTGCAGGCGTAATTGCCGAACAGATGGGAGTTGATATAAAAATCACCTCTGCCCCTGCCCTTGAAAGACCACGTGATATTATTGGTATTTTAATGTCCCTAAAAGGAGGCGAAATCCTTTTTATTGATGAGATTCACCGGCTCAACAAGGTTGCAGAAGAAATATTATACCCTGCAATGGAAGACTTTATACTTGATATGACCACCGGTAAAAACAAAACTGTCAAGACAATGCGTATTCCGCTTCCCAAATTCACATTAATAGGTGCAACCACAAAAGCAGGAGAGCTTTCTGGCCCATTAAGAGACCGTTTTGGTATAATTCACAGACTTGAATTCTACACACAGGATGAACTTGCGCTTGTAATAAAACGTACAGCAGGGATTTTAAATATAGATATAGACAAAAACGGTGCACAAGCCATTGCCAGACGTTCAAGAGGAACACCGCGTATTGCAAATAGACTTGTAAAACGTGTAAGTGACTTTGCGCTTGTAAAACATGACGGCAAAATTACTGAAGATATAGCAAACGAAGCACTTGATATATTAAAAATTGATGAATTCGGGCTGGATACAACAGACAGATCTCTATTAAAACTTATAATAGAAAAATACGACGGCGGTCCTGTCGGGATTGAAACTATCGCTGCCGCCATCGGAGAAGATGTAAGAACAATAGAAGATGTTTGCGAGCCGTTTTTATTACAGGCTGGACTTTTGCAACGAACTCCGAGAGGGCGAAAAGTTTCTCCTCAGGCTTACAGACATTTAGGATACAAAAATATTCAAATTTCTGAACAGCAAAGTTTATTTTAAAATCTTAAATCCCTGACACCTGATTCAATCTTTACCAAATTTTTTGCAACTTCTGACTTAATTTTAGCATCAGAAAGCGTCTGGAATTCTTTTTCAATAAGCTTGTATCCGATTTCTCTGGTTTCCGGCGACGCGTAATCCTCAAGATACTCTTTTAAAGTCAAAAGTGCATTAGGTTGACAGAAATTATGTATCTGCTGCTGTTTACATATTTCCATAAATCTATCACCTGTTCTGCCGCTTCTGTAGCAGGCAGTACAAAAGCTCGGGACATAACCCATCTGCATAAGCCATTTAATAACATCATCAAGCGGCCTGCGATCTGAAACATCAAACTGGGCAGAGTTTTCATCTTCCGGCATCGGATTAAAATATCCGCCGACACTGGTTTTTGAACCGCCGCTGATTTGTGAAACTCCAAGATGTAAAAGACGTTTTCTACATTCTTCGGATTCACGTGTCGATATTATCATGCCGGTATATGGTACTGCAATCCTAATACAGGCCACAATTTTTGCAAAAATATCATCATCAATTCCGTTATCAAAGTCATCAGGATTAATATCATCCGCCTTTTTAATTCTTGGAACACTTATGGCATGCGGCCCAACACCATAGACAGCCTCAAGATGTTCCGCATGCATCAAAAGCCCCGTAAATTCATATTTATACGACTCTAGTCCGAAAAGTACTCCCAGGCTCACGTCGTCAATACCTGCCTCCATAGCTCTGTCCATAGCTTCGGTATGCCAGTTGTAATTATGTTTCGGCCCCGTGGGATGAAGTGATTCATAAGATTTTTTATTATAAGTTTCCTGAAAAAGAATATATGTTCCTATACCAATATCATGAAGCTTTTTATAATTTTCGACGGTAGTAGCCGCAATATTTACATTAACCCTTCTAATAGAACCGTTTTTATGTTTTACGCTATAAATTGTCTTAATTGATTCCAAAACATACTCAATAGGGTTGTTCAGCGGATCCTCTCCTGTTTCAATTGCAATTCGCTTGTGCCCCATATCCTGAAGCGCTATAACTTCATTTCTGATTTCTTCCTGTGAAAGCTTTTTACGCGGAATATGTTTATTTTTCAAATGATAAGGGCAATATACACAGCCGTTTACGCAGTAATTTGACAAATATAAGGGTGCAAAAAGCACAATTCTATTTCCGTAAAAATCCTTTTTGATTTGTTCGGCCAATTTATATATTTCAAGATTTTTATCTTCCAATTCACATGCTAATAGAACAGATGCCTCTCTGTGCGAGAGTCCTTTCTTTTGTCTTGCTGTTTCCAAAATACTGTCTATGAGTGCAGCATTATTTTTATTTTTTTCTGCATAATCAAGAGTATCAAGAATTTCTTCATGCGAGATAAAATCTTCAGCTTTCATTGACTTCGGGTTGTACATATTTCTTCTCCTCTTTTCCATGATACACTTCAGAAAAATATTTTACAAGTTATAGAATAATTCCGCCGCCAATCAAATGTCCGTCTGTAATATCATATATAACACCGGACTGACCGGCGGTTACAGAACTGACCGATTCGTAGAAGTCTATTTCTATAAACCCGTCAATAACTGTGCACCTGGCCTTTTTAGCCTGCATATTATATCTGATTTTAACCATGGCATCAAACACATTATTTTTTTGTGGATATAAAAAACTAATATCCGACAGTACAAGATGTGCCTTATAATTGTCCTCATCTTTTCCTAGATAAACAATATTTTTTTCAGCATCAATATCAATTACGTACAACGGGTACGGTGCAGAAATCCCAATTCCTTTTCGCTGCCCTATTGTATAAAGATAAGTTCCTTCATGTATCCCTAATTTTTTACCTGTACCTATTTCGATAAAGTCCCCGCGTTTTGTACCAAATTTATTCAGCAAATACTTTTTTGTAGTATCAGGCTTGGTAATAAAACAAATATCCTGACTCTCTTTTGAGTCTTTTGGCGGAAGGTCAAAGTCAACAGCCATTTGTTTCACCTCGGATTTATCATATTCATAAAGCGGGAAAATCGTCTTTGCAAGCTGTTTTTGTCCTAACCGATATAAGAAATAAAGCTGATCTTTATTGACATCCTTCGCCGGATACAATTTATAAAAGCCGTCACTATACCTTAGTTCGGCATAATGACCCGTCGCAAACACATCAGCACCAAGAGTTTCTACTGCATAATCAAAAAGTTTCCCCCACTTAATAAACTGATTACACATAATACAGGGATTCGGTGTTTTGCCTGAAGCGTATGAGTTTTCGAAGTAATCAATAACTTGTTTTTGAAACTCCTGAGTGACATCAAGAATATGAAGCTCTATTCCCATTTTATCAGCGACCAGTCTGGCATTTTGACAAACTTTCTCAGCAGATGGCGAATTAACCATCTTGCCGGTTAGACCTGTAACTTCATAACCTTTTTGCTGCAAAAGTTTCACGGCAACGGAGCTGTCCACCCCGCCGCTCATGGCAACTACGGCTTTTTTCTTTATTTCTGTCATACAATTATTATACAGGAAAAATAATAACCAATATCTGTATATCAATATAATTGACATTATCCGATATCTTTTTATTAAAAATTGTGCTAAAATTAAGACAAAGGAGAATGTTATGGAACTCAAATCAATAATTCTTGCTGCCGGCAAAGGAACACGTATGAAATCCAATACCCCGAAAGTCTTGCACAAAATAATGGATAAAAACCTGCTGGGATATGTATTGGATAATGTAAAAAATATCGTAGAAGAATCTTTTGTAATAGTTGGACACCATGCAGAAGATGTCGAACAATTTGTAAAAGAAAATTATACATCTGTCAAAACGGTTCTACAAAATCCGCAATTGGGCACGGGACATGCTGTTTCAATGGTTTGTCCATACCTGAAGAATTATTCCGGAACAGTAATAATTCTTTGCGGGGACACTCCTTTGATAAAAGAATCCACATTGAAAAGCTTTGTTGAGTATCATAACAAACTAAATTCCGATATAACAGTCATGAGTACAATATTTGACAACCCTGCAAACTACGGCAGAATTATTAGAGAAAAAGATAACAGCCTGAAATGTATTGTGGAAGAAAAAGATGCAACTCCGGAACAAAAATCCGTGAAAGAAGTTAATGCAGGGATATACTGCCTTAACTGGAGCAAAGTACAACCTGCTTTCCAACAGTTGAAGAACAATAACGTCCAAGGCGAATACTATTTAACAGATATAATTGAATTGGGCAAAAAACAAAATTTAAGAGTAAATGCATATATTCTTGAAGATAATACTGAAATTTACGGCATAAATTCGCGCCTAAACCTTGCAGAGGCGACCAAAATAATGAACGATAGAAAACTAAAAGAACTTATGAATGACGGGGTTACAATAGTTGATCCGTCTTGCACCTGGATTTCAGACGATACAGAAATAGGAAGCGACACTATAATTTATCCCTCAACTTATATTGAAGGAAAAAATAAAATCGGTAAAAACTGCAAGATAGGACCTTTTGCACACCTTCGCGGAGGAGTAGAGATAGGCGATAATGTAAAAATAGGTAATTTTGTAGAGGTTAAAAAATCAAAAATAAATTCCAACACAAATGCCGGACACCTGTCATATATTGGTGACAGCGAACTGGGTGCGCATGTCAATATCGGCGCAGGCACAATTACTGCGAACTTTAATCCTATAAAAAATATAAAAAGCAAAACAATATTAAAAGATAATGTAAAAATAGGCTCCAACTGTGTTCTTGTTGCACCAGTAACAGTTGAAGAAGGAGCAAATATTGGTGCCGGATCCGTTATAACAAAAGATGTTAAAGCATGGTCTCTTGCTATCACAAGGGCTCCGTTAAAGATGATTGAAGATTGGGTTAAAAAAATTTCCGGATAAATGCTTTGCCAGAGGCTCTTTATCCGCACATACCTTTGATTTAACTCTGTTTAATTGTTATACCTAATCTGATACCATATCAGCCTACATTGATGACATTGTTAATTTTCTTTACTTAATTTGAAATGAGAATATAATTAATAATATGTCATCACCACGTGAAATAAAATGGACAATATTCATAATAACCGCAATAGGTAACTTTATAGGAATGCTTGATTCCTCAACTGTTAACCTTGCACTATACCCCATGGCAAAAGACTTAGGAGTAAGTTTATCTCAAATCCAATGGGTTGTAGTAGGTTATATGCTGACTTTAACCATTTTTCTACCGTTTTTCGGCAAATTAGGAGATATATTCCCGAAAAACAAACTCTATTCAACCGGATTCACCATATTTGCACTAGGTGCTTTTTTCAGTTATATATCACCTAATTTCATATTATTGGTTATATCAAGATGTTTTGAGGCACTCGGAGCTTCAATTATGGTATCCAACGCACAGGCAATAATTGCCACAATATTCAAAAACGAACGGCGAGGAAAAGCTCTCGGGCTAAACGGATGCTTAGTTGCAATCGGCGGCATGCTGGGGCCTGCCATAGGAGGATTGCTAATAAACAAATTCGGCTGGCACTCTGTATTTCTCCCTTGTATTCCTATAGCACTTTTCGGTGCATATTATGCCTGGAGAATTCTACCGTCTCATGTTATGAAAGTTAAATCATTTAAATTTGACTACAAGGGCTTTATTTATTTTACGATAAGCCTATTATGCCTTTTAATTGCTATATCGGAAGGATATCAATGGGGTTGGACATCTCTGAAAATTCTTGTTTTAGGCATAATTTCACTAATTTTTGGAAGTTTATTCTACATACGTGACCACCGAATACATTATCCGCTTATAGACTTTTCAATGTTTCACATAAGACCGTTTACCTTTGGAAACATGGCCGTAATGTTTTCATATATGGCAATGTTTACAAATAGTATACTTTTACCGTTTTATTTAATGGAAATCTTAAAACTGGATGCATTTACCGCCGGATTATTGATACTACCGTATTCAGTGACTCTGGCAATTACAGCACCCATAAGCGGTACCCTCGCAGGAAAATACGGCTCACGTTACCTGACTATGGCTGGCCCTGCAGTGTATATTATTGCGTTAATATTCTTTACGACTTTTGATAAATCAACCCAAATGTGGCAAATTGTGCTTGCCTCCGGTATTATGGGCATAGGAAACGGACTTTTCCAATCACCCTCCAACAATGCAATAATGACAAGTATTCACAAAAAAGATTTAGGAATTGCAAGCGGAATCCTGGCACTTTCAAGAAATATGGGCAACATTTTGGGAGTTGCTGTCACAATTACACTATTTGAAGAGTTCCGGGAATTATTAATATCCCATTCTCAAACCTATGAAACAGCATTTCTAAATTCATATCATATAACAATGGGATTCGGAATACTGTTCGGAATACTCTGTCTTACCTTTGCTTATATTGCATATATGCCTTCTGGAAAACTTAATTCAATGTTGAAAAAAAAATATCAGCGTTTTAATATATAAGTGTACAATTTACACCCAAGGGATAAAAATAATGACAACAACTGAAAATATACGAAATATAGCAATTATAGCACACGTAGATCACGGCAAAACAACACTTGTTGATTGTCTTTTGAAACAAGCCGGCGTTTTTAGAGAAAACCAGCATGTTGAAGAACGTGTACTGGACAGTAACGATTTGGAGCGTGAACGGGGCATTACAATCCTTTCTAAAAACATTTCAATAAACTATAACGGCTGCAAGATTAATATTGTTGATACTCCGGGGCATGCTGATTTTGGCGGAGAGGTTGAACGTGTTTTAGGGATGGTTGATGGTGCCTTATTAATTGTTGACGCAGCCGAAGGTCCCATGCCGCAAACAAGATTCGTACTTTCCAAAGCACTTGAGTTGGGATTAAGGATAATCGTTGTCATTAATAAAATTGATAAACCCGCTGCGGAACCTTTAACCGCACTTGATAAAGTTTTTGATCTATTTACAGAACTTACGGACAGGGAAGATTTAATTGATTTCCCGTTCATTTTCTCAAGCAGCCTGCAAGGCTTTGCAATCAAGGATTTGGATGACGAAAGAAAAGATATGGTACCTTTACTGGATTGCATTTTGGAAAATGTTCAGCCGCCTGATGGTGATGAAAACCTGCCGCTGCAATTCAGAGCCGCATCATTGGATTACAACGAATATGTCGGAAGAATTGTAATAGGCCGCATTGCAAATGGGAAAATTAAATCTCAGCAACAGGTCTGTGTAATTCATGCAGACGGAAGCCAGGAACGCGGTAAAATCACAAAACTTTTTGGATTCAAAGATCTTGGGAGAGTAGAAATTCAAGAAGCCTCAGCCGGTGACATTGTGGGTATAGCCGGATTTGCGGACATCCAAATAGGTGAAAGCATCTGTGACCTTAATAGCCCAAATCCTTTGCCCTTAATACATGTTGATGAACCAACCTTGCAGATGAATTTTTCAGTAAACGACAGCCCGTTTGCAGGTACTGAAGGTAAATTTATAACCTCCAGACAGTTAAGAAAAAGGCTTTACAATGAATTAGAAAAAAATGTAAGTTTAAAAGTAGAAGATACTGCTTCAACAGATGTATTTAGGGTATCAGGCAGGGGAGAACTCCACCTGGGAATTTTGATAGAAACCATGCGCCGCGAAGGCTATGAATTTGCCGTTTCAAAACCTGAAGTTATATACAAAGAGATAAACGGCGAACGCTGTGAACCTTATGAGAACCTTGTCATTGATGTTCCCGAAGGATATGCAGGAAGTTGCATTGAACGACTTTCGGGAAGAAAAGGCGAAATGAAAGAAATGAATAACTCTAAAGGTCGTACTACAATGACATTTCACATACCTGCAAGAGGCTTAATCGGTTTCAGAAGTGAATTTATCCGTATGACCCGGGGAGAAGGGATAATGTATCATACATTCCTGCACTACCGGCCATATGCAGGTGATATTCCACGCCAAAGAAACGGCTCAATAATAGCCCACGAACAAGGTGAAGCAATTCCATATGCACTGGCACAATATGAAGATCGCGGGGTGTTTTTTATAACCCCAAAAACAAAGGTATACCGCGGTATGATTATTGGTGAATGCAATAAACCTCAGGACATTGTAGTAAATATTTGTAAAACCAAAAAACTTACAAATATGAGAAGCGCAACGGCAGATGTTATGGTAACTTTACAGGCACATAAGCAAATGGCCCTTGAAGAATGTCTTGAATATATCTCAGATGATGAACTGGTTGAAATAACACCGGAGAATGTACGCATTAGAAAAGCTGATTTGAATAAAAAGATTTATAACTGATTTTCCGAATGGATTAAAATATTTTTATATTTATACTATAATTTAGTTATGATTAATATTGCCAACATAATCGACAGACTTCGTGAAATAATGCAAGACGAAACGCAAGATCAGCTGCAAGAGGAATTAAACAGCTACCATAGCGCTGACTTGGCTGATATATTTCAGGAAATGAAAGCCGACGAACGTCTTCACTGTTTCAAGCTGCTTGATCTTGAGAAGCAGGCTGACTTAATGGAATATCTATCACCGCAGCTGCAGGTGGAATTACTTGGCGATATTGACGAAGAACTTGCTTCAAAAATTATTACAAAGCTTCCGCATGACGCAGCAGCTGATGTTTTGGGAGACATGGAGGACGATGAAAGCGAAACATATCTCGATAAACTTCCTCATAAATTTTCCGCCGAAGTTAGAGAACTTTTGACATACAATGAAGATACTGCCGGCGGCATTATGAACCCCTCCGTTTTAACGGTTAAATGCGAGATGACTGTCCTTGATGTTTTAAATCACATTAGAATCAAGGCCGAGCAGGACAATATGGAATTGTATTACGTATATGTGGTAGATAAACAGAATCACCTTCTTGGTGTTGTTTCTTTAAGGAGTCTATTGACTTCACCAATAAATAAAAAAATAGAAGATATAATGATTTCTGATATCGTAAAACTTCACGTAGATGATTATCAGGATTATATCGCTGACGTATTTATGAAATATCAGTATAATGCACTTCCGGTTGTTGACCTGTACAACCGCCTGAAAGGCATGATAACATGGGATGATGTTCAAGATATTGTTGAAGAAGAAACAACCGAAACAATTTACCAATCATCAGGTATTTCAACAGAACTTGTCGATGAAGATGAAATTCTTTCAGGTAACATCTTTAACGCTATAAGGGCAAGAACCCCGTGGCTTTTTATAACATTAATAGGCGAATTTATTGCAGTAAATGTTGCACACCACTTTGATGCAACACTATCCGCCCTGCCAATAATTGCAATCTTTATGCCTTTATTGGCGGGGCTTGGCGGAAATATCGGCACTCAAAGTATTACACTTATGGTACGTGGACTTTCAACAGGGCAGGTAACGTTAAGTTCTGCTATGTATCATATTATGAGAGAAATGCTTATCGGGTTATGTATCGGTATATTTTTCGGAGCAATGACAACCCTTGTAACTTGGGGTTGGCAGCATAATATAGAGTTAGGCGTTGTTGTAGGAATTGCAATGGCTATTAATATGACTATGGCAACAATTATAGGAACTTTTACACCGTTTGCCCTCAAAACCGTAAACATAGATCCGGCTGTTGCATCAGGGCCGGTTATTGCAACCACTATTGATGTTATAGGGCTGGCTGTATATTTTACACTGGTGTCAATATTTTTATTGAACGTTATCTAAAAGGTAAGGGAAATGACCAATAATCTAAAAGAAGAGAATAATCCTATTGATATATATCTTAAACAGACAGAAGCAGAACGAAAAGAACAATCCACATTTATAAAGATACTGATATTAATGCTTATTATATTTGCAGGAGTTATTTTTGCAATATTTTTATTTGCTGATAACAGAGAATTTTTGGAGGATGAATTCGGACAGGATTCATTTATTACTAAATTGTTTGTAAAATTAACAAAAAGCAATGAAAATAAAGAAAAAGCCGAATTTTCACTGCCTTTTGGCCCAAGAAAACAAAACATTTTGCTATTGGGCGTTGATTCAAACGGAGCAGATACTGATGAATGGGTAGGAACAAGGACTGACACAATTGTTCTTTTGAATATAGATCCCAAAAGTAAATCCCTCAACGCAATTTCAATACCGCGAGACAGCAAGGTATATCTGCCTAAAGATGCCGGCATTCAAAAAATCAATGCTGCACACGCAATTGGCGGTATTGATATGACAATAAAAACAATAGAGGATACGCTTGGGGTGAAGATTGACCGCTATATTATGGTTCATGAAGAAGCTGTTAAGAAAATAGTTGAGGCTTTAGGCGGTATTGATATATATGTTGAAAAGAATATGCATTATAATGATTACGCAGGTAATCTCCATATAAATCTCTCAAAAGGTGACCGGCATCTGGATGCTGATGAAGTTATAGGATACCTGAGATTTAGACACGACGCAATGGGCGATATAGGAAGAACTCAACGGCAGCAGTGGTTTTTAAGAGGGTTATTAAAAGACCTGCAAAGACCTCAGACCATTGCTAAAATCCCGCAAATACTATCTATCGCTAAAGAATATGTTAAAACTGATATGTCCCTGTATGAAATGTCCCAATATGCAGCACTTGCAAAACATTTTGATATAGACAACATTGAAATCGCGACACTTCCGGGCGCCCCAAATAAAAAAGGATACACAAGCTACTGGATTTTAGACCCGGAAAAAACACAGGAAGTCGTAAACAGGCTGATTTACAGGGAAAAAGTTAAAAGTGGTAAAACCCAATTTACCGCAAATGTTATGTACTCATATGATAATGAAAAAGAAGCGCAAAACCTTATCCAAACTCTTGAGAACAATAACGTGACAGTTAAATGTACAGGTACTTCAAACGCAACCCACGCACAATTTATTGCGCACACGAAAGACGTGACAACCGAATATTATAACTGGCTTAAGAAAAAAGTACCTGACCTCAAATCGCGTCAATTTGTGTATGACCCTGTAAATTATTACTGCACGGATACAGATTTTACAGTTATTGTGGCCGGTCAGTAATATATTAGACAAAAACTAAAAAATATGCTATTATTAAATGTATTAGTTGTAGGAATATAATTAAATATGGAACAAACAACACCTTTAGCAAATATTGATATTAACACACTGGTGCAACAAGCTGCACAAGCTCAGGCTCAAACACAGCTGCATAATACTATTGTTACTATCTGTTTTTGCATAGGTATAGTATTAGTGCTTTTATACATTGTATATGCAATGCTAATATATAAAAAGAACAAAGTAAAAGAAGCACTCGCAAGTATTGATGTTCAGTTGAAGAAAAGATATGACCTAATTCCTAATATATTATTTATGGCTAATAAATTTATGGAACACGAGCGCGAACTTTTAGACAATATTACAAAGCTCCGCACTGACGCTGTTAAAATTCAATCTAACTTTGATAATATAAAAGAAAAAATTGTACTTGATGAAGAAATTAAAAGCAAAATGGGGCAATTAATGGTTTCTGTTGAAAACTACCCCCAACTAAAATCAGATCAAACAATGATTAATGCAATGGCAACATACTCTGAAGTAGAAGAACACATTGCAGCAGCAAGAAGATTTTATAACAGCGCTGTTCTTGATTTGAATAATGCAGTAGAAATTATTCCAAGCAAATGGTTTGCTAAAAAACTAGGTATCAAATCAGAACTGCCGTACTTTGAAATTACAGATGAAAAAGAACGTAAGAGCATAAACGCGAAATCATTCTTTTCCTAAAACAGAATCCGGGGACAAAACGGCGGCGCGCAAGCGACGACGACAAGTTTCAAAATGTGTGCCTGTAGCTCAGTTGAATAGAGCGTCGGTCTCCGAAGCCGAAGGTCACGGGTTTGAGTCCCGTCAGGCATATGGGCTCGTAGCTCAGTAGGATAGAGCAACGGTTTCCTAAACCGGAGATCGCGGGTTCGACTCCCGCCGGGCCCTTGTTTAACCGGAATCAATTCCGAGAATAAGGTTATTAAAGAAACCTAATAATATAGGAGTTACATATGACTTTTAAAATTCTAAATGCTATAAAGAATATCGGTCGAACAAGTATAATTGGTATAATATTAATACTAGGGATATTGTTTTTTGCATTGCTGGTCTGGCAGACACCCCGACAAATATATGCATTCCCTTCTGCTGAAGGATACGGGGCTTTTACATCCGGTGGCAGGGGCGGCTTAGTTTACCACGTCCGCACTCTTGATGATACAAATGAATTGGGTTCTCTACGATATGCTGTAAACCAGAAAGGTCCACGAACTATTGTATTTGATGTGTCAGGAATAATTGAACTTAAGTCTCCACTTATTATTCAAAGTAACGATTTAACCATAGCGGGTCAAACAGCACCCGGTGACGGAATTTGTATCAAAAATTTCCCTGTAATAATTGATGCAGATAATATTATCATAAGATTTATAAGATTCAGGCTCGGAGATAAAACAAACGGCAGCGCATTAGTCATCAAAAATCGACACGATATTATAATAGATCACTGTTCAATGAGCTGGGCAGCAATAGATAATGCAACTTTATATAATAACAGAAAACTTACTATGCAATGGTGTATTCTAAGTGAAGCTTTGAATACAGGTCTAAATAACGGCTTAGGCGCCACACTCGGCGGATATAGTGCGTCATATCACCACAACTTATTTGCAAGCAACAGATCCAATAACCCGACATTCTATAACTCAAATCACACAAATCTTTTAGATATTGAAACAGTAGATTTTCGTAATAATGTTCTGTACAACTGGGGGACTTCATCAATTAATGGGGCAGAAAGCGGAACTTATAATATAGTTAATAACTATTTTAAATTCGGACCGGCAACCCAAATCCCTTCAAGAAGCCAAATCCTTTCAATACAGGACGTCAACAAACGAGGCATTGTTTATGTAAACGGAAACTATGTTCACATAAACCCATTACAAACAAATGATAACTGGATGGGTGTGTACCCTAACATGGACTACATAAAAACATCCAAAAATCCTGTTCTGACCCGTTCAGAATTTGAGCATGAACCTGTAACAATACACACGGCAGAACAGGCATATAAAAATGTATTAGCCTATGCCGGAGCTTCCGATAAACGTGATTTTGTAGATAATCGTATAACTCAAGCCGTTGAGACATATATCTCAGGAACTGAAAGAGGTAACGGTTTGATAAAATCTCCTCAAGATGTTGGCGGATATCCCGAATACAAAAGTGACCTGCCAAATGTAGATTCCGACGGCGATGGTATTCCTGATGATTGGGAATTCAGCCATAACCTTAATCCATATGATGGTGGTGATGGTAAAAGTTTAACCGCCTCAGGTTATAGTAATTTAGAGATTTACTTAAACAGTCTTGTTGAAGATATCATAAAACACCAAAATCAAAAATCAAGACCCTCTATAGACACACTTCGAATACTCGTACAGGAAACCGCCAATAAAGTTAAAAAACACTAAGACCAGTAACTTTATGGCAAGTTTTTTAAAATCCGAGTTGTTCTCGTGTTTTCATTCTACCACAGGATTTATCTTCGTCACAAAAACCTAAGCGTTCACATTTGGGCACAAGATAAGGTTTAAGCCACATCTCTTCTTCAATAAGGGCCTCGCACATCATTTTTACCATTGTTCTAATTTCATATTGTGCACGAGTACAAAGCCTAAGATTAGCAAGATGAATCATTTCCCGCAAATTCAGACTTGCCACAAGCGAACTTGCAGCTGCATTTGGCAAAACAAACCTTGCATCTTCAGCCGGAATTCCCGCATCAACAAATTCCTGATACTGTGCAGAAATTTTGTTCATAAAATCAACAAACTTGGTCTTTAATTCCTCATTTCTCTCAATAGTAGGCGGGATAATATAATCAAACTGACCTTTTTCTTTAACGTATCTTTGTGATTTTTGCGAAAACGACATATGCCTGTGTCGTACAAGCTGATGGGTGCAGGCTCTGGACACATTAGATATTGCAAATGTCACCTGAATATGCTCAATCGTTGAATAATGCCCTGATGAAATAACCCTGTTAATCAGCTTTAACATTTTTTCTTCATCGTCAATACCGTTATAAATATTTATCGGATAGTCTGCGCTGTAACAGGTCCGGCAAGCCGTATAAACAGTTTTTAACATATTTTTCGGCTTTGATATAAGACTGACTACCGGTTTGTTATTTCCTTCCATAAATACCCTTTCCTAAACTATATAAAATTGTAGCCCACTTTTTTAAAATGGGCTACAATGTAAACTTTTGATAAATACGCCTTTAAGCTTTTTTATTGCCGTAACGTTTGTTAAATCTTTCAACTCTACCTTCAGAGTCAAGAATTTTTTGCTGTCCTGTATAGAACGGATGACATTTGTTACAAATTTCAACAGTAATATTATCTGTAACAGAACCTGTTTCAATTTCGTTACCGCATATACATTTGATTGTTGTTTTCTTATAATCAGGATGTATTCCCTGTTTCATGTTCTACCTCATTTCTTTTTTATCAAGATTCCAAACTTGAATATTTCGACTAACAATATTTTATATTACTGAATACTAAAACGCAAGTATTTTTTAAAATTATTTAATTTTCATGCAAACGCATGAGATTTCCATGACAATACAATATAAAAGGTTGATGAAATTTTTATGCCAATTTGAAATAATATTCAGGTAAGCCGTTTTATAGGAAAAACAAATGAATCTGCACGAAGAATGTTTATTAAGATATTTAAAAAGCCCTGACGAATTATCCTACACTACTGACATACTCAAGCTGAACAACTTTATACAGGAAAAGCATTTTTTAATGAAAAATTTTGTTGCCAAATCTTTAACAATCAGTTATACTGATGACATAAAATAAGATTTGGGAATTTTACCATGCTAAAAAAAATAATGTACTCGCTTTGGATCGCAGTGTTTGTACTATTTGTATTTTATACGGCAAAAAGTACAAACTTTAATACCTTTTTACAATCCGTAGAAAACAAAACCTTTGATTTGAGGCAAAGCATCATTATTAATTCCGGATATAAAAAACCAAATAAAGATATAATTATAATTGCAATAGATGATGCAAGCTACGAATATATACTTGACCAATACGGCGAGTGGCCGCTTCCTCGAGATATTTACGCTCAAATCATTGATTATATTGAAGCACTGCATCCGAAAAGCATCGCATTTGATCTTATGTTTGTAAAATCCTTAAGGAGTAAACCCGGTGCTGATGAAGCACTATCCGCAGTCTTCAAAAAGTATAACAACATATATACTGCTATGAATTTGGATAACCAACCGGTGGATGTAAGAAAACCGATTGAACTGCCTCAAAACTTGAGCGTTGAAGTGACAAATTACTCGCAGGATATTGATTTTGATTCGTTGACATTTTTAAATTGCAGATCAATACTTCCTGAGATAATCAAAAATACCAGCAATATAGGTATGATAAATGTTTCACGTGCAGAGGACGGTATTCTAAGAAAAATGCCTATATTTGTAAAATATCAGGGTAAATTTTATCCACAGCTTGCTTTTAAAGTCGGTATGGGATTAATAAAGCAGGAAGAAGGCTATAACCCTTCCACCTACATAATTGACAAGAATTCAAACCTGCTCTTAAATAATCGCAAAATATATATAGATAAAGACGGAAGCGCAATTTTAAACTGGTACGGCTCGACCGGCACATACAGACAAATACCATTATATCGCATATTAAAAAATATTGAAAACGGCGAAAAATTATCATACAATTTTTCAAATAAAATAGTATATTTTGGTACAACAGCATCAAGCCTGTTTGATATCAAAACAACGCCTGTGGCAAAAATTTATCCTGGGGTTGAAGTTCAGGCGACCTATGTAAATAATCTTCTGGATAATAACTTCATATCAAAAGTTGATAAATCAATCACGGTAATATTGGGCATAATTTTAGCAGCAATCATCGGATACCTTGTAATTAACATATCATCTGTGGCAATAGTGACTTTATCCTTCGTATCTGTCTATTCACTATACATTTTATCATCCTATTTTTTAATGAAATACCACAATTTATGGATAGAAATAGTATATCCGCTGATGTTAGGTTTCATAATTTTTGTATCTGCTTTTGTTGTAAAATATATTATTAAATCACGTGATTTTGAGCAGCAGTATTTACTTGCCACAACGGATGGCCTGACAGAATTATATAACCACAGATATTTTCAGGAACAAATGATGATGCAGGTAGAGCACTCAAAGCGCTATAACATTCCATTTTCACTAATTATTATTGATATAGACTTTTTCAAAAAATTTAATGATACCTTTGGGCATCAAGCTGGAGATTCCGTATTGCGACAGGTAGCACAACTTTTAAAACACAGCGTACGCTCTACTGATATTGTTTGCAGATACGGCGGAGAAGAAATGAGCATCATTTTACCAAATACGCCTAAAGATATATCTTTTTCTACAGCCGAAAAAATATGTAAACGAGTAGCCGCAAAAAGATTCAAATTAAATAATTATCAGGAAAGCAGCGTTACAATTAGTCTTGGCGTCGCAAGTTTTCCCGAGGACGGACAGACACCGTCTGATATACTAGATATGGCAGATAAAAGACTTTACCAATCAAAACATAACGGAAGAAATCAGGTTACATAAGAGGATATAATTATGAAAATCAAACTATTATCATTGTTTTTAATATTGGCAGTAACAATACAAACAGCTTTAGCGGGGCCATTTAGCGCAAATGCAAAAACCAAAAGGATTCCTGCCGGTACAAAGTTAGAAATGAAATTATTAACACCTTTATCCACTTCAGCGGGAACAGAGGGGATGGGATTTTCGGCAATGCTCATAACCGATCAGACTGCCGACAATGACGTAATTCTACCTATGGGATCCGTCATAAGAGGCACTATCAAAAAAATTATCCCTGCCAAAAGAATGTCAAAGGGTTCAATAATCTATATAGACTTTGACCATGTTGTAACCCCAAACGGACGGCAGCTTCCTTTATCGTTAAATATAACCGGCAGAACGGATTTAACTTTTGACGGAGGTATTACAACCACCCGCGGATATGGAGATGCATTCAAGCTGACATGCCAAAAATCAGGTGAAATAGCACGCACAGCTACTCAGTGGGGCTTTGACACTGGTGAGGATTACTGGAATGGTTATATGCAGATTATAACGGTTCCTGTAGGGATAATAGGCGCCGGATTAGGTTCTGCAGGATATTTTGTATATGATAGCATAGCTGATATGATAAGAAAAGGAAAAGATGTGGAACTCAATAGGGGAGAGATATTTAGCGTGATTTTAACCGATCCTATTGATGTTCCGGTTATTTAAAATGTCAAAACTTGATAAAATTGAAGATTTACAAAATATATTAAAGGATGATCCGTCCAACTTTCCTGTCAGAAGGCAGTTGGCTATTCTTCTTCTGGATACGGGATATGCAAAAGAGGCACTGCAGCATTTTTTGTACCTTGCACAGATATTTCAAAAAGACAGCGGAATATTTTATAACCTCGGGATTACATATGAAAAACTTAAAGATCTTGAAAAGGCTGAAAACTCCTACCTGAAAGCTTACGAATATGCTCCGGAAGAAATTGATTCCATGTACAATTTGGGTCTTGTCTATATTGAGAAAAAAGAATACAACAAGGCCATCCAATGCTTTGACAAGGTTCTTGAAACTGATGCAAATGATTCCAATTCCTATTTCAACCTGGGAATTGCGAATTTTAAAAAGGGTGATTTAATTGAAGCTATGGATAATTTTCAACGCACAGTTGATTTAAATGACGAAGATATTTATGCCCACTTTTACATGGCGAATATATACAAAGAGTTTGGCGATAATGAAGCAGCCGCATCTGAATTCAAAAAAGTTCTTGAGATATCACCTGATTACAGCTGGGCATACTATAATTTAGGCGTGATAGATTTTGAAGAAGGTAATATAGACGGAGCACTGAAAAATCTCGAAAAAACACTTGAATTAAACCCAAAAGATGTTGAGGCATATGAAATTTACATAAAAATGATAGCCAAAAGCGGGGATTTTCAAAGAGCAAATGACATTGTTAAAACCGCCCTGAAAAATTGCGGTTCACACGGGGACTTATTCTATATTTACGCAAAAATCAAAAGACTTATGAATGACAATGAAGCCTATATAAAATATCTTAATAAAGCCCTTGAAAACAATGATACGCTATCTATTGCCCCGAAAACCGTAAAAACCGAAATAGATAATTTTTTGGCACAATAATTTTCAGCATGTTAAAATAAAAACAGTGAAGATGACGAGGAAGAATAAACATGAAAATGTCAAAATTATTTGTGCAAACATTACGAGAATACCCCTCTGATGCGGAAGTAGTTTCTCATAAAATGCTTGCACGTGCCGGATATATAAAAAAACTGACACCCGGTATTTATAACTTTTTACCATTAATGTGGCGGGTACTTAAAAAAATTGAGAAAATTGTAAGAGAAGAAATGGATGCTGCCGGTGCACAGGAGCTATTAATGCCTTTTGTTCAGCCCAAAGAACTATGGGAAGAATCCGGCAGATGGAATGCATATGGAAAAGAGCTTATGCGTATGAAAGATAGACACGAAAGAGTGATGTGTTTAGGGCCCACCCACGAGGAGGTAATTACCGCCATTACCCGTGATATTTTAAAATCATACAAACAATTACCAGTAAACCTTTACCAAATTCAATTAAAATTCAGGGATGAAGTAAGACCACGCTATGGTTTATTAAGAGGGCGCGAATTTATAATGAAAGATGCCTATAGCTTTGATATAGATGAAGAAGGTCTCGACAAAGAGTATAAAAATATGGCAAAAGCTTACAAAAGAATTTTTGACCGCTGCGGACTTGAAACAAAAATGGTTCAATCCGATTCCGGCACAATAGGCGGCTCTGTATCTCACGAATTTATGGTAATTACAGATACTAATGCCGGAGAGAATGATGTATTTTACTGCAATAACTGCGATTATTCAGCAAATTCAAATCACGCGGTATCAAAACTTTCTGATGCGGTAGTGGATGGTAAAGAATATTTTTCAAAAACTGAGATAATTAATACCCCAAATACCCATTCTATAGAAGAATTAAGCGATTTTTTAAATATTCCGCCAACTTTAATTTTAAAAACACTTGTTTATATTATAGATAAAAAGCCTGTTCTTGCTCTTATACGTGCAGACAGGACTGTTGAAGAAACAAAACTAATGAACGCAGCAGGAGGAATAGAAATAAGGATTGCATCAAGTGCTGAGATTTCAGAATTAATGGCAGGAAAGGGTTTTGATGCAGTACCTGGCTTTATAGGTCCTAAAGGAATGGATGATATTACAATTATTGCAGATGAAACAGTCCGAGGAATGAAAAATTTTGCAGTAGGTATAAACCAAACTGACAAGCATCTGGTTGGAGCTAACCTTCAGGATTTAGGAATAAAAGAAATTAACTATCATGATATACGACTTGTTGAAGAAGGTGATATTTGTCCTGAATGCGGCAAACCGCTTTTTGTAACACAAGGCATCGAAGTGGGGAATATATTTAAACTCGGCACAAAATATTCCAAATCCATGAACGCTGTATACACAGATATAAATGGAGAATTAAAGCCCTATATTATGGGCTGTTACGGAATTGGTATTACAAGAACAGCAGCTGCAGCAGTTGAAGCACACCATGATGAATACGGTATCAAATGGCCGCTTGCAATTGCACCATATCACGCTGTTGTCGTGCCGGTAAGCAACAATGATGAACTCCAAATGTCAACAGCAGAAAAGATTTATAAAGATTTGCTTGATGCCGGGGTTGAAGTTGTACTTGATGACAGGGATGAACGAGCCGGTGTAAAATTTAAAGATGCAGACTTAATCGGATTTCCATATAGGATTACAGCAGGAAAAACTCTCGCAGAAGGACTTGTGGAATGTAAAGTGCGTGATACAGGCGAAGTTTTTAAACTCACACCTGATAAAGCAGTAGAATTTGTTAAAAATGCAGTAGCTGCTATTATTTAAAATCATGATGGACTTTTCGGAGTTTTGAATGCAAAATATTTGAATAATACATAAGTTATAACGGAAACCAGAAATATTGAGATAAATTGTGCGATATAAGCATTTTTAAACACAAAATTCATCAACAATTCAAGGATAACAACATTAACAAAATAACTTACGAGCCATGTAGTGCAACATTTTAAATATTCATTAATATAATTTCCTTTAGTACAAAAAACAAAAAATTTCTGGTTAAGATAGGAAAATATGGACGATATTCCCCACTGAATCGCCACACATATTTGATAGTGTGTATCACCAATTATAAGCAGAGCAATAACAAAAATCAGATATGAAATGGCCGCATTACAGGCTCCGATTATTAAAAATCTGATTTTATCGTCTATTTTACACCACATATTATATATATCTATCATACTTTTCATTAATAAGTTTTACCCGAAAGATTTTCATGTGTTTTATATTCAATATCATCATTAAGTTTTAACAATTTAATTTGCTCGCCATAACGTTTTTGTAGGGCAAGTTCAATTAAAAAATCAGCGAAATGCGGATTTTTAGGTAAAAATGAACCATGCAGATAAGTGCCGAACACATTTTTAAAATAAGCACCTTCAGTCTTATCTTTGCCGTTATTGCCATTCCCGATTGCAACAGATGCAAGCGGCTTTGTTTCTCCTTGGATAAAAGTTAAACCGCTATGATTTTCAAATCCTATAAGGGTATCCGGAGTGATAAGATTAGTTTTTGCCGTGACATTTCCTATAAACCTTTTTTCACCGGCAACGGTATAAGCATCCAACAATGAAATTCCTTCAAGTTTATCTTTACCATGGGGCTGGTAAAAGTGGCCAAAAAGCTGATACCCGCCGCAAATTCCTAAAAAAACCGCGCCGTCATCTCTTTGGGCAAGAAGATTCGCTTTATTTTTATATAATTCACGTGCAACATCTTCCTGCTGTTTATCCTGACCTCCGCCTATAAAATAAAGATCATGTTCCCTTATTGAATCACCAAGGTTAATTTCATTAAAATCCACCTCAATTCCCCGCCATTCACATCTTTTTTTTAGAGTAATAATATTACCTATATCTCCATATAAATTTAGCAGTTTTGGATAAAGGTGTGCTATAGAAATTTTCAAATTTTTATTTTCCATAGCTTAATTATATAACAAATTTATAATAAATAACCAATAGAAAATTCATGGTATAATCGCATTATGACAAATTATTTAATAGATACCCATGCACATATTGATATGCTTACAGATACAGCAAAAGCAGTTCAATACGCCTCTGAAAACGATGTTAAAAAGATAATTTTACCCTGCGCTTATCCAAAGGATCTTGAAAAAGTATATGATATAACACAAAAATATGAGAATGTTTTTGGTCTTTTAGGGGTGCATCCATCCGAGGCAAAAGATTGGGATGATAGTTTAATTGACAAAATAAAAACACTTGCAGAAAATCCCAAGATTGTTGGTATCGGCGAAATCGGATTGGACTATTACTGGGACAAAAGCTTTAATGAGCTGCAAAAAGAAATATTTATAAAACAAATTAACCTTGCAAATGAACTTGGTCTGCCTATTTGCGTTCACGATAGAGACGCACACAAAGACACATTTGATATTCTGGAAGAATATAACAAAAACTCAACTGTAGTAATGCACTGTTTTTCCGGAAGCGTTGAATTTGCCCGCGAATGCATAAAAAAAGGTTGGTATCTTGCTATTGGAGGAGTTGTAACCTTTAAAAATGCAATAAAAATAAAAGAGGTAGCAAAAGAAATTCCGCTAAATAAATTACTTCTGGAAACTGATTGTCCTTATCTTACACCGGTTCCATACAGGGGAAAAGAAAACCAACCCGCGTACGTCAGATATGTTGCAGAAGAAATTGCGAAACTCCGCGGTATATCATTTGAAGATGTTGCGCAATCTACCACCGGAAACGCAGAAAAGGTCTATAAAATATGAAAAAAGAACGCTTGGACAAATACTTGACAGATTTGGGATATTTTGAAACCAAAAGCAAAGCTTCCGCCGCGATTCTCGCCGGACAGGTCAAAATTGATGATGAATATATTACAAAATCAGGCTTTCAAATAAATACCGAAAAAGAACATAATATTATTGTGAAGTCAATGCCATATGTTTCGCGAGGAGGCTTTAAACTGAAAAAGGCTCTTGATACTTTTCCCGTTGTAGTAAAAGATAGGGTCTGCATGGATGCAGGAGCTTCCACAGGCGGTTTTACTGATTGTCTTTTGCAAAACGGTGCCCAATTTGTTTATGCGGTTGATGTAGGTTATGGACAATTGGACTGGAAAATCCGCTCGGATAAAAGAGTTAAAGCAATTGAAAAAACCAACTTGAAAATATGTTCCTATTCTGACATTTATGACACAAATGAAAATATGGCAGATCTTTTAGTAAGTGATTTGTCATTTATATCCTTAACAAAAGTTATGCCTAATTTAAAAAAACTTTTGAGCCCTGATTTTCATGAAATGATTTGTCTTATTAAACCACAATTTGAAGCAGGAAAAGAACACGTTGAAAAAGGCGGCGTTGTAAAAGATAAAAATGTGCATATTGATGTTATAAAAAATGTAATAGACTGCGCAAATGATTTAGATTATTATGTCAAAGGACTTACATACTCGTCAATCAAAGGCCCCTCCGGCAATATTGAATACCTGTTATGGATTTCAACAGAACACGACAATTGCGCATATGACATCCTCCAGGTAACTCAGGATGCTTTCACAACTCTTAATTAGTTACAGATTTGTTTTGATATTTACGGGTTTTACCGTACTATTCAGCTCAATATATCTAAATATATTTAGCACTATTCCCGGCTGAAAATAGTATATGTTATTTGTGGGAGTAATCCTGAGCAGCGAGGTTTTACTATCAAATTTAACAACAGACGCAAGAAATTCTTTATTTACAGCGCTGAACAATATATAACCCGTTTTAGACTGAATTTCATCAATTCTAAACCTATTTGCATTAATTGCGGCAATCGTCAGGTAAAAAAGATTCTCTGCATTAATATTAAAAACTTTAGTACATTCTTCAAACGGAACATTCTGAACAGTTACAAGCGTGCTTAAACTGATCGGCTGATTCTGAGAATATGCGCCTACAGGTATAAATAAAGCTACTAAAACCAAAAATATTTTAACTATTCTTGCCACGTTTCACCCACACAAATATCTATTACTAACGGTACAGACAGCGGCTGCCCCAACTCCATCGACTCTTTAACAATTTTTTGTACAATATCTAGCTCATCTTTATAGACTTCCAGTACAAGTTCATCATGAACCTGAATAATAAGTTTTGATTTAAGATTATATTCCTTAATTCTTTTATCAAGGTCTACCATCGCTAATTTTATTAAATCCGCCGCAGTACCCTGCATAGGATGATTTATAGCAGCACGTTTGGCAAAATCACGTACCAAGCCGTTTGAACTGTGCAATTCACTTGACAGATAGCGTTTTCTGCCCTTTACTGTTGCCACATAACCCTGTTCACTAACCTTTTCAACCATTTCTTCCATATACTTTTTTACATTAGGATAGGTTGCGAAGTATTTATTCATAAAATTTTCCGCATCCGATGGCTGAATATTTAAAGCTTTAGCCAGCCCGTATTTGCTCTGCCCGTATACAATTCCGAAATTTACAGCCTTAGCTTTATAACGCATTTCTTTTGTAACTTCATCCAACGGAACATCAAAAACTTTTGACGCAGTAATTTTATGAACATCTATACCTGATCGGAATGCATCAATTAGATTCTTATCGCCTGATACATGCGCAAGAAGCCTGAGCTCAATCTGTGAGTAATCTGCAGATAAAATACACGCATTTTTTCTATCTGCGGGGATAAACGCTTTACGTATTTTGTTCCCTTCTTCAGTCCTTACAGGAATGTTCTGCAAATTTGGTTTTGATGATGACAGACGGCCAGTTGCGGTATTTGTCTGGTTATACGTAGTATGAATACGTCCATCAACCGGGCTTATCAATTCTGGAAGTGCCTCTGTATATGTTGATTTCAACTTTGCATATTTTCTTGATTCCAGAATAAGCCTTGCAATTTCGTGTTCGTGCGCTAATTCCTCCAGAACATCCGCTCCGGTCGAATACTTGGTTTTTGTACGTTTTTTAAGCGGCTTTATTTGCAATTTATCAAATAAAATTTCTGAAACTTGTTTTGGAGACGCGACATTGAATGCTTGACCGGCAATTTTGTATATTTTAAATTCAACCGACCTCAAAGAATCTGCCATATACCGCGACAATTCATTTAAGTAATCAACATCAACAGATACTCCGATATATTCCATATTGGCAAGTACAATTGCCAGCGGAACTTCTATATCGTATAATATATTTAATTCTTTATCATCAAGTCTGTTTATCCAAAACTTTGTCAGTTCAAAAATCGTTGCCAATATATCTGACACAAACTCAAGGGCATTGTCAATTGATGCGTTTATGATAGTTGTAGAGGTTTTACTATCCCTTGATATCGGCGCAATATCACTCATTACATGTTCAACATTTTCTATAGCCTGAATATCCAACAGATGAGTTCTGCTTGAATCTTTTACATAACTGGCCAATAATGTATCAAAAATTATACCTTTTACATTAATACCAAGTGTCAACAAAAAATTATGTTCAATTTTTGCGTCATGAGTAATCTTTTTAATATTTTCATCCTCAAATACAGGTTTTAATAATGCAAGAACTTCCTCCTGCGTTAACTGACCTTCAATATAATGTCCTGTCGGGATGTAAAATGTTTTTGTAATTGAGCCGTTATCTGCAAATATAACCCTTTGGTCAGCAGTAAAGTTATCATTATAAGCCAGCGAAATTCCGTAAAGACTACCGCTGACAGCACTTTTAATGTCACCCTCCGTCCTGAATGCTATAACCTTTTTTGTTTTAAGCACCTCAATTAAATCAATCAAATCGGACGTATCAGTAATCAATTTAGACTCAAAATCAATGCTAATTTTATTAATTTCAGCTTTTACAGCTTCTGAAAAAAGCCCCAACTGCTTTTGACCGGATTGCGGTATAAAAACCTCTGGACCCGTTACACGATGCGAGTCTGATTTTGCACCTTTATCAAAGGATGCAAGTATTGAGTCAATGTTCTTTAAAAAACTGAAAAACTGAAGCTTTTTAAGAAAAGCAGTAACCTTTGCAAGATCTGGCAGTTCAATCTTTGCGCTTGAAAAATCAAAATCAATATCCAAATCCCTTACAATAGTAGCCAAAAAATAACTTAACTTTGCAATTTCCACATTAGGACAAAAACATTTTCTTATTGTTTTTTCGGCAATTTCGTCGCAATGTTCAATAATATCCTGTAAATGTCCGTATTTATTGAGAAGTTTCGCAGCACTTTTGTCGCCAATTCCTTTAACCCCCGGTATATTATCAGAAGCATCACCTCGCAAACTTTTGTAATCTACTACCTGATCCGGATATACACCGAGTTTTTCATATACTTTCATCCAATCATATTCCTTCAATTCACCTTTTGAAGGAATTATAACTTTTACACATCCGTCTTTATCTACAAGTTGAAACGCATCCTGATCACCCGTTAAAATCAAAACCCTATGCCCGAGTTCACAAGCCCGCTTTGAAATAGTACCTATTACGTCATCCGCCTCATATCCTTGTTTTGTATAAATCGGAATATTAAACGCATCCAAACCTTCATAAATCAAATCCATCTGCACTCGCAATGTATCCGGCATAGCTTCACGATTAGCCTTGTATTCCGGATACTTTTTGACACGAAAAGTATCATGACTTACATCAAATGCAACACCTATAGCATCAGGTTTCAAGGTTTTATTTTTTAATAAATCAAATATGGCCTTAAAAAAACCAAAAACAGCCCAAGTCGGTACACCTGTTGAGGTTTTCATATTTGTACGTTCAAGTGCAAAAAACTGCCGAAAAGCTAATGCATGACCGTCAACCAATATTAAAGTTTTTTGTTTTTCCATAACAACATATCCCTTATGAAAGACTATGCAATAATTTCTTCACTGTCGTCATTTCTTTTTGTCGGCAGTTGAATTAATTCTGCGGAATTTCTGTTTTTCACTGCATCAGCCGTAACAATATATTTTTCCATATTTTCTTTTGTCGGAACATCATACATAACATCAAGCATAATCTCTTCAACAATAGATCTTAAAGCTCTTGCGCCGGTTTTACGTTTCATTGCTTCCTGAGCTATCAAATCTATTGCATCCGGTTCAAATTCCAAATCAACACCATCCATTTTTAACAGACACTGATATTGTTTTACAATAGCATTTTTCGGCTCTGTCAAAATCATCTTTAATGTTTTTTCATTAAGCTGATCCAGCACGGCATATGTCGGGATACGCCCTATAAATTCAGGGATTAAACCAAACTTCAATAAATCTTCAGGCTGTAATTTTTTAAGCAATTTATTGGCATTAGCCTCTTTTTCGGCTTGTGACATGGGAGCTTTTGCACCAAACCCTACAGTATTTCCTTCACCGGCTCTACGCTCAACTATTTTTTCCAATCCGACAAACGCACCGCCGACAATAAATAAAATATTACTTGTATCTATCTCTATAAACTCCTGATGCGGATGTTTTCGGCCACCTTGAGGCGGTACATGGGCAACGGTGCCTTCAATCATTTTTAACAATGCCTGTTGAACGCCTTCTCCGGACACATCACGGGTAATTGAGGTATTTTCAGATTTACGGGAAATTTTATCAATTTCATCTATATAGATAATACCCCGTTCAGCTTTTGATGCATCAAATTCTGCATTCTGATACAATCTTAAAAGAATATTTTCAACATCATCACCGACATAACCTGCCTCTGTCAATGTTGTAGCATCCGCTACAGCAAAAGGAACATCAAGCATTTTAGCAAGGGTCTGCGCCAGTAATGTTTTACCGGAACCAGTAGGTCCTACAAGTAAAATATTCGACTTTTGAATTTCAACATCATCTTTTGATTCAGCAGATTTATTATGTTTTAAACGTTTATAATGGTTATATACTGCAACAGACAAGACCTTTTTAGCCTCATCCTGTCCTACAATATACTGATCAAGATATTCTTTAATTTCGTGAGGCTTCGGGATGGGCTTTTCTGAAAGAGCCTCCTCTCCGTTTATACTTTCTTTGTCTTTTGACTCAAAGAATTCCTCATCTAAAATTTCATTACAAAGTTCAACGCATTCATCACAGATATAAACCTCGGGACCCGCTATTAACTTTTTAACCTGATCCTGTGATTTACCGCAAAAAGAACATTTTAATCTGCTGTCATCATGTTTTGGCATTATTTATATTCTCCAAAATTATCAACCTTTTACTATATCTCTGGAAACAACCTTATCAATCATGCCATATTCAAGTGCTTCCTGAGGTGTCATAATGTAGTCACGATCCGTATCTTTTTCAATTTTTTTCAAAGACTGGCCGGTATTATTTGCAAGAATTTCATTCAAACTTTTCTTAATACGTACAATTTCAGCAGCCTGAATTTCGATATCTGTAGCCTGACCCTGGGCACCACCTAAAGGCTGATGGATTAAAACTCTTGAATGCGGCAAAGCCATTCTCTTACCTTTAGTTCCTGCTGCCAGCAAAAATGCACCCATAGATGCAGCTTGTCCCAAGCAGATAGTTGAAACATCCGCCCTTATATGCTGCATAGTATCATAAATTGCAAAACCTGCGGTGACACTTCCTCCGGGACTATTAATATATAACATTATATCTTTTTCCGGATTTTCACTGTCTAACAATAACATCTGCGCAACAACCAAATTTGCTACCATATCGTCTATCGGAGTACCTAAAAATATAATCCTTTCTCTCAAAAGTCTTGAAAATATATCAAAAGAACGTTCGCCACGACTTGATTGTTCAATTACCACAGGTACAAAACTCATGATTTAATTTCCTTTCTTATACTATTATAACTTTTTATCTATTTTGATTCAACCTTTTGTTTTTTAGGAGGGACAATCTCAACATTATTATTACTTACAAGAAAATCTCTCACTTTATCATTCAACGCCTGTTGAGAAATAGACCCGAGCATTTCGGGATTTTGACCTATTTGCTTTAAGACATCTTGCTGCTGCAAGCCGTATATAGCTGCCAATTGAGCAAACTTTTGTTCCAAATCCTTTGCCTCAAGCTTGATATTTTCAGCTTTTGCAATTTTATCAATAACAAGTGAGTTTTTAATCCTGCGGACAGCATCCTCTTTTAATGTTTCTTCTAAATGATCAACTCCGCCTTGAGACTTCACAAGAGTATCCCAATCAATTCCCTGATATGCGAGTCTTTGTTTATAATCAGACTTTAAAGAATCAACCTCACGGGCTACCATACTCTCAGGAATATCAACTTTAGAAGCGTCTATAACTGTTTTAAAAAGTTCATTTTCTGTATTTTGTTTATTAGTTCTCTCTCTTTGGGATTCTAAATATTTATTGATGTCAGCTTTAAGATCATCAACTGTTTTAAAAGGACCAACTTTCTGCGCAAAATCATCATTTAATTCCGGCATAATTCTTTCTTTTATTTCATTAATTTTGATTTTGAAAACCGCAGGCTGTCCTTTTAATTTTTCATCATGATAATCTTCCGGAAACTTAACATCAATTTCAAATTCATCGTTTACGCTTTTGCCGACAATTTGTTCCGCAAAGCCCGGTATAAAGTTAGAATTTCCCAAATCCAGGGGGTAATTTTTTCCATCTCCGCCCACAATTTTTTCACCATTTACCGTACCTTCAAAATCAATGACAGCAGTATCTGTTTCATTTGCAGGCCTATCTACAACCAATTCCAGCGTAGAGTGTTGTTTTAAAAAGTTTTCAAGCGTCTGCTTTTCGGCCTCTGCATCTATAGGGGAGTCTTCCACTTTTAAATTCAATCCCTTATAATCACCTAAAGTTACCTCAGGACGGGTTTCAACCCTTACAGTCAAAGTAAGGTCTTTCCCTACTTCAAAATCATAAGATGTGACGGAAGGCTGTGTAATAACATCCAGTTTATTTTCTTCAATCGCTTTGGAAATAGTTCTTGGCATTAATGATTCAATAGCCTCGACTTTAATTCTTTCAACACCGACATGTTTTTCTACAATGGCCCGCGGAGCCTTACCTTTTCTGAAGCCGTCTATATTCACATACTGAGAAATTTTGGCAGCAGCTTTATTATATTCATCCGCGGCTTCCTTCGCCGGAATCACTATATCCAAATCAACCACATTATCTTTTCCGCTCTTTAAAGTAACTTTCATTTATATCTATCCTTTTTTACACTACATCTGAACAAATTATACATCAAAAAAGAATATGTGCAAGTCATTCAAAGATATGAAATATAATAAATCATACACACATAATCCGATTTTTATGTTACAATAGCCTATATGGTTAAGTTAATAAACAAGCACAATATAGATAAACTTGCAAACATAGTATACAGAACGCTTAGACTACAGGAGTTTTTTACACACATTATTGAAATTAACAATCCTTTGATTAAGCCCTGTATCTATGCAATGTGGCATGAAAATCAATTTTGCATACACGGAATTGAAGACAAAGCACATTTGAATGTGTTAATAAGCAACTCAGCCGACGGAGAGATAATTGCCAGGGCTGTTGAAAAATGGGGATTTAAAGTAGTGCGCGGATCATCTGCACGAAAAGGATGCGTTTCTTCCACAATGCAGTTGATAGCCAAACTTACAGAAGGCGAATGTGTAGCGCTTATGGTTGACGGACCGCATGGGCCGCTTCACAGGATTAAAGGCGGAGCAATCAAACTTGCCAAGGAAACCGGAGCACCTATCATACCCGTACACTGGTATTCTTCTGAAAAAACATTTATCTCATTACCCTCATGGGACAAAATGAAAACACCTTTTGGAAACTGTCATATAATAAATCTGTATGGAGATCCTATCTACGTAAAGCCACAGGATGACACAGCTGAAATTGCATCAAAGTTAAAATCATCCCTTGATAATCTTGCAAGTCGTGCACCTGAAGAATTTAAGAAAGCAAAAAAATTAAAACTATGGAAAAAAAGAAAATAAAAATTTCTGCACTGCAAGTGTGTGCCATACCAGGGGATAAAGAAGCAAACTTTGAAAAAATTACAAAACTTTCCGCATCTATTGATAATACTGATGTTATAGTCCTTCCTGAGGTATGGCCCGTAGGCTGGGAGTGCAAATACTTTTTAAAAAGCGCAGAAAATGTCAAATCTTCTGAGACAATTTCTTTTCTGTCTGCGCTGGCGAAAGAAAAAAATGCAAATATAATAGGCGGAAGTTTTATCCAAAAAGTTAACGATACAATATATTACAACACATGTCCAATAATCGACAGAAAAGGTAAACTGCTTGGGCTTTACAATAAAAACCACTTATATTCCTATTACGGATGTAATGAAGGGAAGTATGTACAAGCCGGAGACAGCGCCTTAATGATAAATCTTGACGGTGTAAATTTTGGAGTAACTATCTGCTATGACATACGTTTTCCTGAGATATACCGGACTTACAGAAAAGCAGGAGCCGACATTTTTATAAATTGCGCTGCCTGGGCATCAACAAAACCAATGCAATGGGAGATGATGACTCGCTCACGAGCAATCGAAAACCAGACATATATGGTAGCTGTAAACCAATTTGGTCCGATAAAAAATAACGAAATAAACCTTGGACATTCCAGAATTATTGACTATAATGGAAATATACTTTCGGAAATTTTATCCGGAGAAGGTGTAATACAATCTGAATTAAACCTCCAGGATATGTATAAATTCAGGGAGAAATGTACAATCTTAAATGATATAAAAGAGTTTTATGAGGTAAAATCCGTATGAAAAAATTCATAAGTCTGTTAATTATGATCTTTATGACAGTGGCATCTGCAAACGCTTCGGGCATAGATAAAGCCCTATCAGATTCTCACATAAATAAAGGCGCTGTTTCAATTTCAGTCAAAGACCTTGAAACCGGTCGTACTCTATACAAACTCAACAGCGACAAGCCTGTACCTCCTGCATCCACACTAAAATCCCTTACAGTAGCAGCAGCTTTAAATGAACTCGGCAATGATTATGAATTTTCAACAGAACTCTATAAAAATACAAACAACGAATTAATTTTGAAGCTTGGTGCTGACCCTTTTTTAACATCCGGTGACCTCCGTACACTCATGAAAACAGCACGTGAAAAAAATATAACCGAGCCTAAAGCTTTTTATATAGATGACAGTATTCTTGACAAAATAGAGTGGGGTGAAGGTTGGCAGTGGGATGATGACTTGAATCCGCTTATGCCTAAATTCGGAGCGTACAATATTGACAAAAATATGCTTAAAATAACCGTTGAACCCACAACAAACGGTGCACCGGCTGAAATTAAGCTGAATGTATTTTATCCTGTAACATTCATGAATCTGGTAACTACCGGCAGCCCGAACAACATAAAAATAAGTAGAAACAATAATATTGCACCGGACGTACTAACTATTGAAGGAACTGTCTCAAAGCGTCAACAAATTGAAATTCCAATTAATTACCTGCAAAGATATTTCAGATTAAGACTTGAGGATGCAATAAACTCCGAGAAAATTGATTATTATGGTAATTTCCCTAGCACAAAACTTCCGGAGCAGAATGTTTATCTTGTAGAAAAAGTTACCCGGCCAATTGAAAAAGCCGTTAAAGAAATAATGCACGACAGCAATAACATGGTAGCAGAAACAGTATTCAAGCTCGCAGGAGGCCACTATTCGAAAACAAACGGAAGTGCTGAAGATGCCGTAAAAATGTTTATGAATTACTGCAATGAGCTTGGAATTAATACCGATGACATAAAAATTGTAGATGGCAGCGGAGTTTCAAAAAATAACCTTGTAACCGCAGACTTTATGACATCTTTTTTAATTGCTCAATTCAAACAAAATCCTGAATATAAAAATCTATTCCCCTCCGCAGGAGAAGGAACTTTAAAAAACAGAATGCTTTACTTTGGTAAACACCTAAGAGCGAAAACCGGCACGCTGTCAGATATTAGTGCAATAGCCGGATACCTGACAACAGCCAGAGGGAAAACTGTTGCCTTTGATATAATGATTAACGATCCAAAATCAAAGAATTCCGATAAAAAAATGCTTGAGGAATATATATTACGCGCAATACATTCATCGTATTAAAGCTCCACAACGTTACGGATTTAATTAATATATTTTTACAATTAGCAAAAGCGTTAAAATTATGCTAAACTAAGTTTATGGAACCATTAGTTAGTATAATTACAACCACTCACAATATAGTAGAAAAGGGGCAGGCAGATGATTTCAGCCTTCTTGTAACTCTGCTTGATATGCAAACATATCCTAATATAGAGCATATTATTATTGACAACGCTTCAACTGACGATACGGTTGTTTTATTAAAAGATTACAAAAATAAGGGTTACATTCAATTTTATTCGGAGCCCGACACCGGTAAATTCAACGGTTTTAACAAGGGCATATTAAGAGCAAAAGGCAAATATATTTCTTTTATAAGCTGTGATGATTTTTATCACGATATTACGGCAATTACTGACCTTGTAAACCTTATGGAGGCAGAAAACGGAGATTTTTCTTTTTCTCCTTCATATTGCAGACACAGGAATGGGCTTGTATTTCTATTTGTTCCCGCAATGTATAATGCATTTCAGGTTATGCCATGCCCGAGACAGTGTATGTTTTTTAAAAAATCTGTTCTTGAAAAAGAAAATTATTTTGATGAAAAATTTAAACTTATGTCGGATTATGACTTGATAATAAGACTAATGCTCAAAAAATATAAACCGATATTTTTTGAGCAGAATTACACCACTTACAAGGTAGGTGAAAAGCTTACTGATAATCCTCAGGCTGGCGATAATGAAGCAAAAGCTATATTTTTCAAGAATTATAGAAGCTTATACCCGCTTAATGAATACGTTTTAGAAAAAATGGTGAGTGTTTCTGATTTTCCAAAAGAGCTACTGGACAAACTAGCGACCAAGTTTCCTGAGGAAGATAAAGATTTATACTATGAAAGATGCGAACAGATGCACCAATTAAGACTACATGCTTTCCAACAGCAAAAACAATAATAATAAAGGGAAAAACATGACAGAACAAAAAATAGCAGTTATAGGTTGCGGATTATGGGGTAGAAATATAGTAAGGAATTTCTATAACCTTAATGTTTTAGAGATGGTCTGCGATCTTGATGACGATAATATCTCAAAAATAAAAGACTTATATCCAAATCTAAAGATTACAAAAGATTTTCAAGATATAATAAATAGTTCCGAGATTACATCAGTTGCCGTTGTAACCCCAAGCCATACACATTACAAAATGGTTAAGGCTATGCTTGAGGCCGGCAAAAATGTATATGTTGAAAAACCAATATCAACCGTTGCGCAAGAAGCAAAAGATTTAAAAGACCTGGCGGATAAGAAGGGTCTTGTACTAATGGTAGGACACCTGCTTTTGTATCATCCCGCTGTCAACCGATTAAAAATGCTTATTGAAGAAGGTGCGCTGGGCGATATCGTATATGCGCAGAGCGATAGATTAAACGTAAACTACTTCAAAAATGACAGAAGCGTAATGTGGGATTTGGCACCGCATGATGTTTCGATGATGAGCTATGTTATAGGAAAAGAGCCTGTAAGAATAATTTCAGCCCTAGGAAGCTCTACAGATAAAAATGAAATTATGGACATAACCCACCTTGGCATTGAATTTGAAGATGGTGTTATCGGTCATATAACTGATAGCTGGATAACTCCCAGAAAACATGTCCAGCTGCTGGTACGGGGGACTAAAGCTACCGCAATATTAGATGATACTCTCCCGGAACATAAATTGACAATTTATGATAACTTTACGGCTGATAACACAAAGAATATTACTCTTGACTATCTTGAAATTGAACCGCTAAAGTTGGAATGCCAGCACTTTATAAGCTGTTGTGAAAGCGGTAAAAAGGCACGTTCAGATGGGGATAACGGTTTTATGGTAACTAAAATTCTTGAGCAGGCAGAAAAAATGATGCTTGGTGACAGAGCAAAAAAACTTGACGAGGTTGATTTTGGTTTATCAAGGGTAAAACAACATCTTTAACGGAGGCATTTATGGCTAATTTTATATCTATATTCAGAATTTTTGTTGCTTTTCTTGCAATATATTTATTATTCACACCTACGACCTGGGCGTATATACTTGCATTTATTTTAACAGTATTTGCATTTATACTTGACGGCGTTGACGGCTATGTGGCAAGAAAATTCAATGAGGCATCCCAACTGGGATCTGTACTTGATATTATGGGGGACAGAATTGTTGAAGCCTCATACTGGATTATATTTGCTGTTCTTGGCTGGCTAAGCCCTATATTTCCTATAATATGTGTAACAAGAGCCTTCACAACTGACAGCATCCGAAGCGTAGCACTTGCCCAGGGCTATACCGCATTTGGTGATACATCAATGCAGACCAGTAAAATCGGTAAATTTATTTGTGCATCTAAGTTTATGAGAATAAGTTATGCCGTTGCAAAGGTTGTTGCATTTATTTTAATCATTGCAGCAAAAACTCCCGGATTGGAAATCTATCCTGCTTTTTCAATTCTGAATACAATTGCCGTAGTCTTTGCCTGGATTGCAATTATATTCTGTGTAGTAAGAGCTCTTCCCGTAGTTGCTGAAAGTAAAAAACTTTTTGAGAAAAAATAATGTTTAATATAGTTTTATATGAACCTGAAATACCGCAAAATACCGGAAATATTGCAAGGCTTTGTGCATGTACAGGATCAAAGTTGTATCTTGCGGGCAAACTTGGATTTTCACTTTCGGCCAAATATACCAAAAGAGCCGGACTTGACTATTGGGACAGCGTGGATATTAAAAGAATTGATACACTGGATGAGTTGCTTAATACAAATCAAGATGCCAATTTTTATTATTTGACAACAAAGTCAAAAAAAATATACACGGATATAAAGTTTCAAAATGGTGATTTTCTTGTGTTCGGACCTGAAACAAGAGGTCTGCCTGAAAAGTATGTACAAGATAAAAATGCAATTACAATACCTATGAAAGAGGGTCAAAGAAGCCTTAACCTTTCAAATTCGGTTGCAATTGTTGTTTACGAGGCGATAAGACAAAATGGATTTTAAATTACCAAAAAGAAACCAAAACTCACATAAAGGCACCTTTGGAAAAGTTCTAAACATTGCAGGCTCAAAATACATGCCGGGCGCCGCATATCTTTCAAGTGTATCTGCACTAAAGACAGGCTGCGGCTACTGCTTTTTAGCATCGGAAGAATCTGTTTTGAGGACAGTTGCCGCTCAGACACAAAATATTGTATTTGTCCCTGTAAAAGATATAAAAAAACAACTTAAAACTGCCGACGTATTATCAATAGGCTGCGGTCTTTCCACATCATTAAGGGCCAAAAACATTTTTAAATCGGCAATGAATTACGTTCCGGATATCCCGACAATAATTGATGCTGACGGACTTAATATTTTAGCACTGTCAAAAAACATCAAACTGCCGGATAAACTTATCATAACACCTCATCCGACAGAAGCCGCCAGACTTTTAGCAACTACAACCGAAGATGTCATATCTAATATGGAAAGAAGTGCAAAAGCTCTGAGCGATAAATACAAATGCGTCACGGTATTAAAGTCGCATAACACCGTCGTTTGCTCAAAAAATTTTGAGATATACGTAAATAACACGGGAAACAGTGCACTTGCAAAGGCCGGAAGCGGTGACGTATTAACCGGTATGATTGCGGGTCTGCTTGCACAAAAAGCCGCATTATTTGATGCGGCTAAACTCGGTGTATATCTCCACGGCCTGTGCGGTGAAATTGCAGCCGAAACAAAGACTGAATATTCCGTAATGGCTGTGGATTTAATTGAAACAATTCCTTATGCAATTAACCGAAATAGTTAATTATATTATTGACAAATTCGCCAATTCTTTCTGCTTCGTTTTTTTCTTTAGGCATTGTAATTGGTGTACTTTCCGGAAAATATTCCAGCACTTTAGTTGGTACTTTGTCTTTTTTGGGCAATATAGTACTTTCCAAAACAACATTTGAAGCTTTTTTTGCTACCTCATTTACCTTCATCTTTTTCTCCTTTTCTATGATATATACATTAAGGCTCATAAATTTTCTGATTGCTACAAATAAACATTAAAATTTACAATAGTTAATAAAATATACACAAAAGATAATCAGCAATTAATAATTTTTCCTAAAACTACCCTTTTATCCGCACCCGTACAAGACGGAAGGTTGTTAGGTATATTGTAATAAGTACAGTAACCGAGAACGGCAAATGCCATGACCTCCTTAAAATTATTTGAAATACCATAATCCTCATGAGTTTTAAGAGCAATATGCCGGGGCAAATAAGAACGCAAAAACTTCATCAATGCAGAGTTATAAGCACCACCGCCACCAACTATTACTTCTTCAATTTCAACCTCCGGAAAAACAAACCTTTCGTATGCAGTCGCAATCGTCCTTGCAGTAAGGGCTGTGACGGTAGCTATAATATCTTCCGGAACTTCCGGCGCAAATCTGAGGGCATTCTCTATATATAGCGGGGAAAAATACTCCCTTCCGGTTGTCTTTGGCGGCTTTGTGAAATAATATTCATCCTGCATAAGGCAATCGAGCCAGCTTTCACATACATTACCCTCCATAGCCTTAGCACCGTTTTTATCATATGGTATTCCAAAGAATTTATTCATACAGTAATCAATTATTAAATTCCCGGGTCCCGTATCAAATCCAAATGTGTCATGCTGTTTTGATACAACAGTCACATTACCAATTCCCCCTATATTCTGAATTGCTGTATTCTTTCCCCTAAACCATCTGTCATCTGCAAAACATACCAAAGGCGCTCCCTGACCGCCGGCTGCAATATCTGCCTCCCTGAAATTCGAAATAACAGGACATCCGGTTTCCATAGCTATAACAGAACTCTCTCCTATCTGCAAAGTACTTTTTAAAGATATATTATCCAATTGTTCATCAAACGGATAATGATAAATTGTCTGCCCATGACTTGCTATAAAATCAGGCTTACCAAATTCCGAAATAAGAAGCCTGCACGCATCTGCAAAGCATCTGCCGATTGCAAAGTTCATCTGACATAAATCTTTTATTCCTGCCTGGCCGGAAAATAGTTGAAAAATTTTAGATTTAATATGCTCCGGATATTCATAATTAATACCTGAAATTAAACGGCATGACAAATCAGGTAACACCTCGCATAAGCCTGCATCAATAGAATCACATGAGGTTCCTGACATTAAAGCAATAATTTTTTTAGCCTGTAATTCTTCCATAATAATAGATAATATAAAAAAGCTTGCAATTATACAAGCTTTTTTATAACAATAAATAATCCCTATCCAACTCCTCTTTGCAGTATTTCAAAGTCAAACTGCTTGTGCCATCACCTCTATTTCTCTTTTCCATCCAGATCTTTTCCGGTAGCCGTTTCTTATTGATATTAATGTAAAACTAAGTTAACCATTTGACAAGTAAAAAAAAATTATTATTTTTTTACAATTGACCATGCCTCTAGTATTAACACTATAAAATTCAAGTTCTTAAATCTTAATGAAGAAAATTTAATGAAATTACGTAAAATTTTTTATGATTTTTAATTGACAATTCAAAATTACAATCAAAACAATTAGCATGCTCAAAAATTTGTAGTAAAATGAAAAGTATGAAAGAATTTATGAAAACCAAAAAAGTAACCTATAACCTGATGTCCTTTACGGGCTTCAAGTCAATGCTTTTATTGTCCTATCTAATGGATGCACCACGTTCATATGAAGAAATAAAGCAATACTTTATGGAGAATGAATTTATTCATGAATCAATCTCAATAGATACATTACGAGTTTACATAAATTCGCTGGAAAGATTAGGCTGTGAAATAGTAAGAGGAAGAAAAGCTGAAGGGTCAAAGTATAAGCTTGTATCACATCCTTTTGAACTAAAAATTACAAATGATCAGGTAAAAAGCCTGCTAAAAGTTTTTAAAAGTATTACAAAATCAATTGATATAGAAGATTTACTTTCAATAACCAATTTTTTTGAAAAAATATCACACGGTATAAACAATATAGATTTAAAACTTGCACTGGCAAATGTTTCGCCATTAAGAAAGATTAATCCCGAAATACTTAATCCGCTCATAAATGCTTGCAAACGAAATGATGAAATTACAATAATGTATCATTCACCAGCATCCGGAGTAAAAGAGATTGATTTGCTTGCAGAAAAACTTACAATTTCAAATAATAAAGTGTACTTAAAAGGAATAAGTTCCCAATATAAAGATACCGTCGCAAGTTTTTTAGTTTCAAGAATACAAGGGCCTCCCGTGATAAAGTTGACCAAAACAATCCAAAAAGACATTAAACCTCTTATTATAGGGTGTGAGATTTATGACAATAATATAGAACTTTGCAATAATGAAAAAGTTATTGATCAGGATAAAGAAAAACGAATTGTTGAAATAACATCGGATAATAAATTTCTCACTTCACAACGTATATTATCTATGGGAAGCAGCTGCAAAGTATTGTATCCTCAAGCATTTAAAGACGAAATTCATTCTATCCTGAAAAAACTGAAAGAGGAATACGTTGCAGAAAAAATTTAAAGAAAAATATAACGAAAGCTGTATTAAAATATTTACATTATACAAATTGTTGTATGAGGATAAAGCCTACTACAACGATGTCATGCGTATTTTTACAGAAGATGAGAATGACAAAGAACATGTTATATTAAATAAATATCTTAATACCCTGAAAGTTTTTGGAATTAAAGTAAAAAAAGAAAATAATAAATTTATTTTGTTAAACAATTCATTTGGGCTTACGTTCGACATTGATGACGTTAAATCAGTTAATATTTTTGAGCAATTTGCAAAGGCATTACCTAACGGAAAAACCAAAAATAATCTGGAATCATTTTTAAAAATGATTCTCTCCAGATTTGATGACAAGACAAATGAGCTATACACAACAATAAACTCTACAAGCAACTCTGATTTTTCTTTTTATTATACGGCTCAGCGAGAACAGATTGAAAAATGTGAACGCTTCTGCCAAGATAATTTGAATGTAGACATAAAATATTTGAAAAAGGGTAAAACATATTATGCTTATGCAAAAGCCAAACAGGTAATTTATGACAACAAAACTGCTTACCTGCAAATATATAAACTACAGGATTCCCAGTTGGAAAATATTGCAATACAAAATATAATTAGTCTTACACAATCCAATAATGTTGAGAACCCTATGGAAATTACACCTACCGTGACATATAAAATTAAAGGCAGACTGGCAAAGGCATATAACTTAAAAGAAACCGAATACGTAAGAGAAACACTTGACGACGGCTCTAAAATAATCGTAAACAAAAATGAACCAGCCGACCAGATATTATATAGATTAATACGTTATAGTAATGATTGTGTAATCCTGGCACCAAACTCTTTAAAAAACAAAATGATAGATATGATTAATGAAACCTTGAAAAATTACGAATAAATTCTGCAATTTTTTTTAACATTAAAAGTAATTTACTACAAAACATGTTACCATATGAGTATGAGCACAGCATATGTACCATTACACCTGCATAGTGAATATTCTTTACTGGATGGCGCAATAAGGATTAAGGAATTATGCGAATTTGCAAAAGCAAATAACATGCCTGCAGTTGCAATAACTGATCACGGTGTTATGTATTCTGCAATAGAATTTTATCGTATAGCAAAAGAAACAGGGATAAAAGCGCTTATAGGCTGTGAATTTTATGTGCATGACGGCGATATCCACGAAAAAAATCCGTCACATAACCCTCTTTACCATCTGGTATTGATTGCAAAAGATAAAACCGGATACATGAACCTTGTAAAACTGGTTTCAATAGCACACTGCGAAGGGATGTATTATAAGCCAAGAATAAATTTTGAACTGTTGGAAAAATATCATGAAGGTCTTGTATGTACAACGGCATGTCTTGGCGGAGAAGTACTACAAAACCTTTTGAAAAAAAATTATGAAGGTGCTAAAAAAGCTGCCCAAAAATACAAAAACCTCTTTGGTAGAGACTTTTATATTGAATTACAGGATCATGGTCTTGATGAACAAAAACGTACAAATCCTGATTTAATAAAGTTAGCAAAAGAGCTTGATATAAAAATGGTCATCACAAATGACTCACACTACTTAAAAAAAGAAGATGCAGACTGGCATGACACACTGCTATGCCTGCAAACAAACTCTCTAAAAGATGAACCGAACAGGCTTCATTTTCCTAACAACGAATTCTACGTAAAAACCCCGGAAGAACTTCGTGACGCATTCAAATGGATGGACAGCAAAACATTTGACGAATGCATAAAAAACACTGTAGATATAGCGGAAGAATGCCATCTGACCCTTCTGGGCGAAAAAAGCCCGCTGCCGCACTATGAAGTACCTAAAGGACACACCGCAGAAAGTTATTTGAGCCTCAAAGTGCATGAAGGCCTAAAGACACGTTACGGAGAAATCCCACCCGAAATTGAAGAACGTGTAAAATATGAACTTGGAATTATTGAACAAATGGGATTCTCTGCATACTTTTTAATAACATGGGATTTTATTCACTTTGCCAAAACTCATGACATTCCGGTTGGACCGGGCAGAGGTTCTGCCGCAGGATCTGTTGTAGCTTATGCACTGGGAATAACAGACTTAGACCCTATAAAACACCACCTTTTGTTTGAAAGATTTCTAAATCCGGAGCGCTACAGCATGCCCGATATTGACATAGACTTTTGTATTGAGCGCAGGGGCGAAGTAATTGATTACGTAATCCAAAAATACGGAGAAGACAAAGTATGCCAGATTATTATATTTGGAACATATGCTGCAAAAGCAGCAATGAAGGGAGTTGCGCGTGTACTTAACATTCCTTTTGCAAGAAGTAACTATCTTTCATCCCTGATTCCATCTGAGCCAAAAGCAAAAATTGATGATGCCTTACAACCCGGAATGGAACTAAAAAAACTCTACGATGAAGACCCCGAAGTAAAAAAACTTGTTGATATGGCTAAAAAAATTGAAGGGATTAAAAACAATGTCGGCACCCACGCTGCCGGTGTTATAATTTCCCACAAACCGCTTAACGAAATTGTTCCGGTACAGCCATCCAAAGACGGAATTATAGTAACAGAATATCCAATGTCCGATTTGGAAAAACTCGGTCTTTTAAAAATGGATTTTCTGGGTTTAAGAAACCTTACAATGATTTCAAAAACCATGAAGCTTCTCAAACAGCGTAAGGGTATTGAGTTTGATATAAATAAAATCCCACTTGATGATAAAGATACATATGCAATGCTTGCAGATGGAGATACAGACGGGGTATTCCAGCTTGAATCGTCCGGGATGAAACGTCTTGTAAAAGATTTAAGGCCTGACGGATTTGAAGATCTGGGTGCACTTGTGGCACTTTTCAGACCCGGCCCATTGGAATCCGGCATGGTTGAGGACTTTGTAAAAAGAAAACATGGCGAACAAAAAATTACATATGCTCACCCCTTATTGGAGCCTGTTTTAAAAGATACATACGGAACAATAGTTTATCAAGAACAAATCATGCAGGTATTTCAGGTTCTTGCTGATTACACATTAGGCCAGGCAGATATGGTGCGCCGTATGATGGGTAAAAAGAAACTCGACGAAATGGCTCAGCAAAAAGGTAAATTTATTGAAGGCGCCGCACGCCATGGTATGTCCTCAAAGGATGCCGCAGCATTATTTGAACAGATTGAGAAGTTTGCTTCATACTGTTTTAACAGGTCGCATTCTGCTGCATACGCATTTGTTGCATATCAAACAGCATATCTTAAATGTCACTATAAAGTAGAATATCTTTCATGCCTGTTGTCAAGTGTTAGCGGAGATCAGGAAAAAACACAATTATATATTGAAGAAGCACAAAAAAACGGTATTAAGGTTATGCCTCCGGATATAAACAAATCTTATGCCGAATTCACCCCTGACGGTAACAATATCCGCTTTGGGCTTGCCTCTATTAAACAGGTAGGTGACATAGTAGTAGAAAACATACTAAAAGAGCGGGAAGAAAACGGCGAATTTAAGTCAATTTATGATTTTTGCAAACGTGTAGATCCCAAATGTACTAATAAGCGAGTTTTAGAAGGTTTAATAAAATCAGGAGCTTTTTCAAATATTGAAAAAAGCAGAAAACAACTTTTAGAAAACATGGAATATATAGTTTCAACGGCAAATAAAGAAGCCCAAGCAAAAGAGCTCGGACAGGTAAGTCTTTTTGCCGGACTTGAGGACAATGAGGATTTTTCCGGTACAAAATTTCAACTTGCCGGAAGCGATGAAGAATTTGATCAAAGGCAACTCCAAAATTTTGAAAAAGAGTTTTTAGGTTTTTACGTAACAAGCCACCCGTTATCAACAATTCGCGATAAGTTACCATTTTTGATGACACATAAGATTTCTGAAATCGCCGAACTGCCAAACGATAAATTGGTAACAATATGCGGTCTTATAACAGGGACAAAACAGATACCCACAAAAAAAGATCCGACAAAATTCATAAGATTTGTCACAGTTGAAGATCTGACAGGTAAGATAGAAACAATCTGCTTTAACAGTAAACTGGCAGAACTTAGCACATTTCTTGAGCCGGAGCAACGGGTTATTATATCGGGTAAAGTTAATAGAAGGAGCGAAGAAGAAGCGCCATCAATTATAATTGATTCGGTAAAACCGGTTGATAATTCAAACATCTTTACAATAGAAATTAATGACGAATTAAAATATGAAGAATTAGTATTGTTGCGTCAGATTTTATGTAATTATGCAGGCTCAGATCCGGTAATGCTTAAACTTAAAGAAGACGACAACGAGATAAAAATTCTATCCGCTTCAATATTCTGGGTAGATACAAGTAACGACCTTGTAAATGATATAAACCGCCAATTTAAGAACAGAATTAGTGTGAATATAAATTCATTAGACAGTAATACAGAAGATGCCGCAGCAGCATAAAAAAAGACTTGCAAAAAAAAAATGCTCATGTATAATAAAAAATGTAGTAGAATTGCGGGGGTAATTCAGTGGTAGAATGCCTCCTTGCCAAGGAGGATGTCGCGAGTTCGAGTCTCGTCTCCCGCTAATAAAAAAGACTCACAAATGTGGGTCTTTTTTATTAGGTGCAAAATATCGGTCTGAAATTATTTTATATTTATTGAATTTTTTACAACAACGAAAAATTGTTTAACTTAGCGTTCTATATCTGTTATGCTCAGGAAATCGAGCGGGTTAGCAATATTACTACTTAGATTCATATCGTAAGCAAGAACAATTGTTACTTCCGCCGGCATGACGGGTTCTAATACGGGCAAAAACCCGTAACTAATCCCACACAATAGAATAACCGTTAATCTCCTTAAGCCCTCTGACATCACTGAGCTTAGAGCCGTCAAAGTTGAAAGTTCCGCCTACTTCTTCCAGATTAGGCAGAGCAGTTGCATTAGAGTTAGCAAAGTCCGCATTACCTCTTATAACAGCGACATTAGACAACAGGTCGTTTTCTTTAATTCCGAGGTCATTGATAGTATATTGACCGAGGGAAGGCGAGTAATGTGATATTTCATATTTTCCGTCCGAACGAACAGTAACATCAATACCCATTTGTTCCAGAATATATTTGTAATTACCCTCTTTGGCCGCGTTATTAAATGCTTTTTTCTGCTCATCATATTTGGGTTTGGCTTCAAGAGCTGCATCAAGATATCCGCTTTGGGCTGTAAGGTTATGATTATTCATATAATCCTCTATGACCTTAATATAAGGTATTGGTCTTGTTCCGTTTTGTTGTCTTTTTTGAATTTCGTAGACT
>CAYYAG010000003.1:38840-57008 GCA_964470005.1 uncultured Muribaculaceae bacterium | reverse complement strand
ACAAAGAAGAATTAGTAAAAGAAGTATCAAAAAAAGCAAAAGTTTCTCAAAAAGCATCTGCTGATGTTATCGCAGCTACATTAGAAACTATTCAAAAAACTGTTGCTAAAGGCAAAAAAGTTACTTTAGTTGGCTTTGGTACTTTTGAACCACGTAAGAGAGCTGCCAGAACTGGTAGAAATCCGCAAACTGGTGCAGTATTGAAAATTGCTGCTAAAACAGTTCCTGCATTCTCTGCTGGTAAAAAATTCAAAGAATTAGTAAAATAGTTATTTGATTATAAAGTTTGAAGCGCCGGTCAAACCGGCGCTTTTTTATAAAAATCATTTGGCAGATAAAAAAGTTATTAATTTATCACCGTATTTTTTTTGTTTTAACAATTTATAGTTGCAAAAGTCATTTTTTTCAGTATGTTCAAGAATTATTATACCTGCTGCGGCAGATTTTATGGCCTCCAAACTCTTTTCGTAAATCCCTGATGAATAAGGCGGATCAATATAAATTACGTCAAATTTCATATTTAATTTTGGAGTAATTTTTAAACTGTCACCGATAAATAGTTCCGGCACAGCCTTAAATTTTTTGAAATTATCCTTTATTATAGCGGCAGCTCTGGTATTTTTTTCAATAGCAACAGCCTGACCAAAGCCTCTTGAAATTGCTTCAAGTCCCATTATACCAGATCCTGCATACATGTCGAGGAAGCTTTTGCCCTCAAAATCCATGATTGATTGCAGAGTATTGAAAACGCTCATCCTTACCTTGGAGAGGGTAGGCCGGGTTATATTTTCATCCGGTGCGATAATCTTTTGACCTTTATATTTTCCTGCCGTTATAATCATATTAACTATTTTACAATGAATAAAATTTAGTGTATAATTTTATCGGAGAGCAGATGACAGAGAATAATAAGACAGAGGTAATAGTCGTTGGAGCAGGTCCTGCCGGTATTTCGTGTGCAATTACTCTTGCAAAAGCCGGCAAAAAGGTCGTTCTTATTGAACGTGGCAATTTTGCAGGCAGCAAAAATGTTTTTGGCGGGGCAATTTATACTCAGCCGGTTAAAGAAATTTTTCCGGATTTTGAGAAAACAGCGCCTCTGGAAAGACGTAATATTGATCATAAATTTGCAATACTGGGCGAAAATGACAGCACTGTTATTTCTTATAAAAATCAAACCGAAACTTGCGGCAGCTATACGGTAATACGCGCTAAATTTGACCGCTGGATGGCGGAAGAAGCTAAAAAAGAAGGTGTTTATCTGGTTACAAAAACAGTTGTACGTGAGCTTTTGACGGATAATGGAAAAGTTATCGGTGTCAAAACTGAGCTTGAGGATTATTATGCCGATATTGTTGTTTTGGCAGACGGGGTTAATTCTCTTTTAGCTAAGCAAATAGGGCTGCGTGAAGATATTCAGCCTAAAGATGTTGCCCTAAGTGTAAAAGAAGTTATAAAGCTTGATAAAGAGAAAATTAACGACAGATTTAATATATCAGATGATGAAGGATGTATATATGAAATTTTTGGCGGGCCTATGCTCGGAATGCTTGGTTTAGGTTTCATGTACACAAACAAGAATTCCGTTACAATAGGCCTTGGTATTACACTTAGTGAACTTGCAGAACGCGGAATACGTCCGTATGATTTGTTGGAAGAATTAAAATCCCATCCGACGATTTCAGCTTTAATAAAGGATGGTGAATTGCAGGAGTATTCAGCGCATTTGATTCCGGAGGGCGGATATAAGAAGATTCCAAAACTTTATGCTGACGGAGTTATGATTGCCGGTGACGCTGCTATGCTTGTCAATAACCTTCATTGGGAAGGTACAAATCTTGCTATGATTAGTGGCAAACTTGTAGGTGAGACAGCACTGGAAGCCTTACGTGAAAATGACTTCTCAGCAAAATTCCTTCAAAGATATGAAGAAAAACTCAAAAATTCTTTTGTTATGAAGGATTTGAAAACATATAAAGACTTAATGGATGTTGCACATTTAAAAAGTGAGGCATTTCTGGATTATTATTTGAGGACAGTTAATGCATTCTTTAAGATGTTTATCTCTGTTGACAGTGTTCCGAAACGCAAAAAGTATTATAATTTTATTGGAACAATTATTAAAGAGCGGAAGATTTTGAATATAGCTAACGATATATGGCATGGTATAAGGCTTGTATGGAGCATTCTAAAATGGTACTAGAGGATAAATTATTTACAGTTAAATTTACACCTGATACATCTTCTCATTTAAGACCTGATAATGAGATGTGTAAGGTTTGCACTAACAGGGTATGTACTATTGTTTGTCCTGCCAATGTATATGAGTGGGATGAAGCAGCTCAAAAACTTATTGTTAATTTTGAGAACTGTCTGGAATGCGGAGCATGCAGAATTGCCTGTATAAAACAGAGTTTGATATGGGAATACCCGAAAGGCACAAAAGGAGTTACATTTAAGTTAGGATAAAAGGAGACGGAAAGATGAAAGAAGAATACAGTAACCACCAAAGACGCTGGTATGACAAAGATCCTGTATTATCACAGGCAGTTAGCACATTAGAAAACAGCGATGATCAAACACAAATTAGAATTGCTTTGAACCTGATTAAGATTATCATTGAGCACAATATTGAAGAAGAAAAGTTTGAAGCGGTTGAAGATATTATTAATGCAGTAGGCTCAGGACTTGACGACAACAAAAAAGGCCGCTGGTACGATATTGATTCAACACTCAGAACAGCAATGAATATGTTACAAAACTGTCCGGAAGCAACACAACATATAATTGCAAAAGAAATGGCCAAAATGGTTGTCGACAAAATTAAAACAGACGAAGATGATGATATTGAAGAATAAGGGATACTCCCTTATTCTTTACATGAATATTTACCGCCCCAGCTTAAATCATCACAGTGAAGGTAATGATATGGATGCTGCATCCCATTTGGATGCAACATCATATTGTATAGCTTCCATTTTGTATGATTGATTTAAAGTTGAATGAATTTTTTTTAAAGCTGATACAGTTTGTTTTTCCTGATACTATGGCTGAAATACTGGAAACGGATATAAAAAATCTTTTGTTATTTTAACTTATAGGCCTACACTTCTAAAAATCATATAATATCTGTGAGCACCCCAGTATACAACGAGTGATAAAAAGTTGTTGTCAAGATCTGTTGCTTCAAGGTAAGTTTGGGGTGCAGGTTTTCTTTTGGAACTCGGGAAAACCCTGCCTACCCAGTCAAGGGTTTTAAGATGAACTTTTTGTGTAAAAGTCATTTTAGGCTGTGGCAGGTTTTCATCATAGAAAAGTTCCGGTGTGATGTCACGATCATAAATGGGAATTATATATTTAATTTTCCCCTGAACCTTAAACAGCATATACCATTGACCTTCATGTTCTCTCGGGGTTAAAAGGTAATATCCGGGTTCTATAGTTATTGTTTTGAAAAATAATGGTCCTGTAAGTCTAAAAAGCGGATAAGGTGACCATGAAGTGTCTTTTATATCATAAAACTCTCCGGGATCCATGTCGTGTACATATTTGTGTTCAGGTACGGCCAGATCTCGGTAGATTTGCTCGTAGTCAACTTCTTTTGCGTTGGCACTTAATGCGAATATTATAAAAAATAAGGTTATAAGAAGTTTTCTCATAACCTTATTTTAATAAATTCTTATGCAAAATCAATCGTTTTAATATATTAAATATTAGCGAGTTTTGTATAATAATCATTTGCCTGTTCAAATTTGTGAGCGGCATTGAATAATTTTGCTTCGTGCAATTGCGGGGCAAGGATTTGCAAGCCTATTGGCATGCCGTCTTTGTCAAAGCCTGCCGGTACGCTTAATCCAGGAATACCTGCAAGGTTTGCACTTATTGTTGCGATATCTGTCAAATACATTGCAAGCGGATCATTTGATTTCGCGCCGAGCTCAAATGCTGTATTCGGGCATGTAGGTGAAATCAAAACATCAGCTTTTTTGAAGGCTTCAATGAAATCTTGAGTTACTAAAGCTCTCATCTGCTGTGCTTTTTTATAATATGCATCATAATATCCGGAACTTAATGCATAAGTTCCAAGCATAATACGGCGTTTAACCTCTGGACCAAAACCTTCCGCACGTGTTTTTGTATACATTTCAAGTAAATTTTTTGCACCATGTGTTCTGTAACCATATCTTACACCGTCAAATCTTGCAAGATTTGATGAGCATTCTGCTGTTGCCAGAATATAATAGATACCAATTGAGTGTTTCAGATTAGGAAGGGAAATTTCGACTATTTCTGCCCCTAGTTTTTTGTAACATTCTATTGCATTTTCAATAGCTTTTTGGACATCTGCGGACAATCCTTCTGACATTAATTCTTTTATAACGCCGACTTTTAGGCCTTTGATATCGTTATTGAGGCTGTCAGCATAATGTTCAACAGGAATATTTAAAGAGGTTGAATCTTTCGGGTCATGCCCTGAGATAACTTCAAGGAGGTTTGCAGCATCTTCAACAGTTCTTGCAAACGGACCTATCTGGTCTAAAGATGATGCAAAAGCTATTAAGCCATATCTTGAAACTCTCCCATATGTAGGCTTCATACCTACAATACCGCAAAAAGATGCCGGCAAACGGATTGAGCCTCCCGTATCCGAACCTAAAGACAGGGTTACCTCGCATGCTGCAACGCTTGCTGCAGATCCGCCGGATGAACCACCCGGAACTTTGTTTAAATCCCATGGGTTATGAACTTTTTTAAACGCTGAGTTTTCGTTTGAAGATCCCATAGCAAATTCATCTAAGTTAGCTTTTCCAAGAATAGGAACAAGATTGTTTAATAATTTTTCTGTAATTGTGGCGTTATAAGGTGAAACAAAATTTTCTAAAATTTTGCTTGATGCGGTTGTTTTTGAACCAACCAGATTCATATTATCTTTTAGCGCAAGAGGAATTCCTGCTAAAAGCGGTAGATCTTCACCATTTGCTATTTTTTCATCAACTTTTTTTGCGGTTATTAATGCTGTTTCTTCGGTAAGTGAATTAAAAGCGCCTAATTTCCCATCAACTTCTTTTATTCTCTCCAGTGCTGCTTTTGTAAGTTCAACAGCAGAAACTTCTTTATTTTTCAAGGCTTTAGATTGCTCGGCAGCCGTTTTTCTTAAAAGCTCGTTCATATTTTCTCCTTAAAAGCTATCTTGATGAAAAAATTGTATGACAAAAATAAGAACTTGTAAATGATTTTATGGTAAGATTCTATCAGGTAAGGTATATGAAAACATTAAGATCAATGAGATTACATATAGGAATTTTCGGCAGGACAAATGTAGGTAAATCTTCGCTGTTGAATAAAATTTCCAATCAAAGTATCTCAATTGTATCTGATATCGCGGGAACTACAACTGATGTTGTGGAAAAGTCAATGGAGCTTTTGCCTATTGGGCCGGTAACATTTTTGGATACCGCTGGGCTTGATGATAATACGAATCTGGCGCAAAAGCGTATTGAAAAAACAATGAAAATTATTAATCGCTGCGATATCGGGGTTATTGTCTGCGATTACAACGGGCTTGACAACTATGAAAAAGAATTGATTGAAAAGTTTGATGAGCTTAAGATACCTTATCTGATTATAGTTAACAAATGTGATGTGAAAAGTATTATACTGGATGGGTATGAGAATATTTTATATACATCAGCAATCAGTGATAAAGATCTTGTATTTAAGTTTAAAGAAGCGCTTGTAAAACTTTTACCCGATGATTTTGTAAATACACCAAAAATTGCGGGAGATCTTGTCCCTGAGAAAAGTACTGTTATCCTGGTCGTCCCGATCGATAAAGAAGCGCCAAAAGGAAGGCTTATTCTTCCGCAGGTTCAAACAATAAGGGATTTATTGGACAGTAATTGTCTGTCCTATGTTGTTAAAGAAACTGAATTAAAAGAGGCATTGGAAAATTTGAAATCTTTGCCGGCGCTTGTTATTACTGATTCACAAGCTTTTAAAAAAGTTTCTGAAATTGTTCCTGAAAATATTCCTTTAACATCTTTTTCAATTCTTTTTGCAAGGCTAAAGGGGGATTTGCAGGAATTTGTTAAAGGAGCAGAGGCTATAGAAAATCTTGTTGACGGAGATAAAGTTTTAATACTTGAAAGCTGTTCTCATCACGCAATTGAAGATGATATAGGCAGGGTAAAAATTCCTAATTGGCTCAGACAAAAAACCGGCAAAAATTTGATAATAGAAAACTATTCAGGGCATGACTTTCCGGATATTACACCCTATAAGCTCATAATTCACTGTGGGGCCTGCATGACAAATCGTCGTGAGGTTTTATCAAGAATTTTAATTGCAAATAGCAAAAATATTCCTATATCAAATTACGGGGTTGTAATTTCTTACTGTTTAGGCATTCTGCCAAGAGCAATCAGAATTTTTAAGGATTTTTAGGAATATACAGGTTCTGTGGAAGGGATAATGGGACGATATCAATCCATATTTCCAAATTTGATAAATCAAAAATTAATTAAAATATATTTGTATATGATAAAAAGTATTCGCTTATAATATTTAAAAGCATAGGTAAAATCCATATCATAATTGCAGCACCTAAAACAGGTTTGAATAAAAAGCTTAATTGAAAGACATTTACCTGCGGAGCTGTTTTTGAGATTACACCAAGGATAATATCCTGCCCCAGAGTTGCAAGTAAAATCGGTGACGCTATTTGTAGTCCCATATATAAAACATTTGAGGACATACTGATAAGATAATCCATATTTACAATTTGCATAAGGGGTATACTTGTTGCAAAAGGCGGGAATATTTCAAAACTTCGCATAAATGCCCGCATAAGCCAATAAACTCCGCCAAGATGTATAAATACCAGAATTCCAAATAATGACATAATCTTACTTAATATCGATACTTGGCTGGATGTTGTCGGATCCAGAACCATTGCAGATGAAAGCCCCATTTGCATGTTTATCATATCGGCGCCTGCCTCTACTGCAAGCAAGATTAATTGGGCCATATAACCTATTAACGCCCCCACAACAATGTTTAATAAGATTGAAAGTGCGAACGAATCCATAACCATAAGGCTGTCAGGTTTGACAAAAGGTGTTATAACTACTGTTAAAATAAGGCATAATGCTAATTTTACCATACCCGGGGTTTCCTTACGGTTAAAAACCGGTGCCATTCTCATAAATCCGAGAAGGCGTGAAAATACCATAATTCCTGCGGCAAGTGCAGTATTCAACATTGGGAACATTTTCATCAACTCTGCGGTAATTGCATCCATTAGTTATGCCCTCCTGTGGTCGGCGGTGTCGGAATATCAATTACAGCAGGCGGCTCAGGGATTTCAATTTCAAATGGAGGGTCATCCATCTGAAAATATTCAAAACCTTCTTGAGGCTTTAAGCTTGTTTTTTTATTAGTTATTTTAACCTCAATAATTTTTTCATCTTCAATTGTATTAACGGTAATCCTTGTTTTACCTGTTGATATTGGAGATAATATTATTATTTTTTTTTCGTTATCTATTGTGAATAGGGGGTTGACATTAATAATTTTATTATTTTCTACGGCAACAGATTTGACCGGAATTTTGGAGACTATCATATAATCTTCAAAAGCAAATACCGGCGACATAAAGTTTATTAATAAAATTATCAGTAAAAGTTTTTTCATCTATTACCTTCCAAGGATTCTGTTGGTTTCTACCATATTAGGTCTGGGCATAGGCGTTCTGGAACTCGGCAGGTATCTCATCTTTTGCTGGCTGTCAATAAACGGAACTTTACCCGGATTTTTCATAATATCATCAATTTTTGAATTAGTATTGAATTTATCGTTCATTTCTCCGGCAAAAGGCGTTGTGTATTTGTAGTAGTCAGATGACAGGACGTAGGTTTCGTTTTTAGGGACAACATTAAAAGCAAGAGCCACCCCGTCTGTAAAGAGGTTTGACAAAATTCTTATAAAACCGACGCCGCCGATAATTATTACTAAAAATACAGCAAGGATTTTAGGTGCAGCCGCAATTGTTTGCTCTTGAACCTGTGTTACTGCCTGCAAAATACCTACAACCAGACCTATACTTGCCGCAACAAGTACGCATGGCATTGATATTGAAAGCATTGTTAAAAATCCTCTTGCTAAATATTCTATTAAATATTCCATAAATCTCCTTAATTGTAACTTGTAACAAGCCCCTGAACAATTAGCGACCATCCGTCCACAGCAATAAATATCAACAGTTTAAAGGGAAGTGATATAATCGTTGGCGACAGCATAAACATACCGAGCGCCAAAAGTATGTTCGCAACTACAAGGTCTAAAACTATAAACGGTACGAATATTATGAACCCGATTTCAAATGCTGTTTTTAATTCACTAATAATAAAAGCCGGTGCGACCTGCCAGAGGGTTATTTCTTCAGGCGATTTCGGGGGTGTTTTTTGTGAAAGTTCAACAAAAAATGCAAGATCAGATTCGCGTGTCTGTTTCATCATAAATTCTTTCAGCGGTTTTGATCCTTCATTAATAGCCGCGACCATATTTTGATTTTGTTGATATGGTACGGATCCGAGTTCATACATTTTAGAGAATGTTGTACCCATTGTATAGAATGTTAAAACTATCGCAAGCCCTATGATTACAATTGACGGGGGAACCTGCTGGGTGCCAAGGGCTGTTTTTAACATTGAAAATACAATTACAAATCTTAAAAAACTTGTCATACAGCAGAATACAAACGGTATAAGTGAAAATACCGTCATAACTATCAGCAATTGTAAAACAGGGTTTATATCTTTTAAAATTGTATCCATTTTATATCCTTATATTTTATTAATTTTTTTAAGCATTTCTTTTATCACGGGTTTTTGCGGAAAATCCACAATTACCGGCAAGTCTTGTTCGTAAAGTTGTCTGTCAACGCGTGTATTTTTAGAATTTTCATCGAGTTTTGAGATAAGATTTGTTTTATCTGCATCGGAAGCAATCAAGAATCTTTCCTGACCAGCCCTTATTACATATAAATTTTTGCGGGGTGCAAGATTTATGCACTCCTCAATTCCCAGGAATTGAGAATTATTTTTTGTTGTTCCGTTAAGGAATTTTTTATATAGAACGAGGGCAAAAGCGATTAATCCCAGCATTGCCATTGTATAGACCGTAAAATTTGCTATATATCCACCCATAAGCGATACTCCTTTTAAATATCTTCATCGTCAAGTTCAAAGTCACTGTAATCGAATTCTTCATCCTGCTGTTGATCTGTCTGGTCAGCGGTTTCATCTTCAGTATTAGCCGCAGGTTCAATTTCGTTTAATTCTTGATTTTCTTCAGCGAATTCGTCAGCTGCGGTATCTAAAGTCGGGTCTCCTTTTTTCTGAGCCACGACTTCTGAAATTTTAACCCCGTAGCGGTCGTTTATTATCACAAGTTCGCCCCGGGCAATGATTTTATCTTCTACTTTCAGTGTTACTTTATTTTCATAAATTGAGGTTAAGTCTACGACCATTCCGTCTTCTATATTTTTAAGTTCTCCGAGAGTTATCTTAACGGCATCAAATTCAGCGTTCATTTCGACTTCAATGCTGTCCCATAAGTTGTTTGCTCCCATATTATTATCTCCTCCGTTATTATCTTCTACCGGTGTTATTAAGCCCAAATTAGGGTTTAGTTTTATTTCTTTTTCATAATCATCTATTACAAGTGTCATTGACTTTGTATTACTGTTGTCGAAGATTACAATATCCTCCAAGTCAAGATTTTTCAAATCATACATTGTGAATTTTGTGGAGCCGATTTTAATTTTGGCATCAAGAGTACTTGATTTAAAGCTTGTGTTATCAAACTTTTCGCCTTTAGGGGTAATTATCTCGGGGTTAACAAGGGCAGCGGGTAATGAAACAATAAATTTTCCGAGTTTAGGCTCATCTACATCTTTAATTAAAAAAGTTAAATGTATAACATCAAAATTGCTTCTTCGCAATTCATTTTGCGGCGGCGGACTCAGAAGTTTTGATGCCATATTAAACATATAGTCATTGAATGCTGTTATAATTTTTGCTTCCAAATCAGTCATTCTGTTCAAGTTAAAAGATCGGTTAGGTTTTCCCAGGGCGCGGTCAAGAATTAAAGAAATTGCTTTTTCGGAGCTTCTGAAAAACATATCATAATTTTTGTCGATACGAATTTTTGTTACAAAGTAGGAATCTTTATCCATAAGAGGGTTAACATTTTGGCTTATCCCTATCATGTCAAATTTTATTCCGGGCAAGAAAAATTCGTCGCAGGATTGCTGCACAACAGGCGGAAAATTATTCCTGTACCAGTCGTACTGTAAATATAGTTCTTTTGAAGATATTGAATTTAATGTCTGAGTACTCATTTTATCCCCTGCCCCATAACTACAATAGAATATTATTTTTTACTTAACATCAATCATTTAATGGATATTTATGTAATGTCCAATGTTTTACATGTTAAAAATTGTTACAAAGTTTATTCAGGTTTCTAAAGATTTATACATGAAATGACGTATTCCAACATGTATACAAGGATTTTGTTACTAAGTTACGAAAGGATTTATCGATGGGCTTAGCTGCATCACAAGCGAGACTATTAACCATCACAGCGCGGAAATCGGACTGTGAGGCTCAATCAATGCGCTATTCACATCAAAAACTAGCATTATCAAGGGATTTAACGGATATATCAAACGAGTATCAAAATTCTTTAGATTTGACGAAACTGGTATATGATTTTTACGGAACGGGAGATGAAACAAATCCGTTAAGCTACAGTCTGATGATGACACCGTCATCATTAAACGGATATTTGCCGATATTGTTAACAGACTCATCAGGCAAGGTTGTATTGAGCAGCCAGTATGCGGCAGCAGCTAGAGCAGCAGGCATACCGCAGGAGGGATTAGGCAGTTTACCGTCAAGTGATGTAAGGAATAAATTTTTACAGGGATTAGCCGACGCTGGCGTAATAACCCAGAGTGCGGCAGAAACATATATGGGCATACAGTATTCACAGTCAATTGGCCTGGGAACAACAGATCTTGTAACGACCACAGTAGAAGAAATGACATTACAGGAGTTGTTGGATTATTATACCTCAGGTGAGTTTGATGCTATTTCTTATACATATGATAGTACTTCTATGGAATCTGTTCTGACGTCTGGTAATAATAGAGTAGAAGATGTACAATTGCGTAATGGCGAATCAAGCAATGAGGGTTTGAGTGATGGTACCAGCATAACTTTAGCGGATATTTTAAACAGCGATTATAATTATCAGATATTAATCGAAGCAAACTATTGGCAAAGCGATGATAGAGGCTCTAGTTTAAACAGTATTGCCGACAATATTGCCAATTTAGATATTTGGGATTGGTTGTTCGATGAATTTGAGGCATTATTAAACATTAGTAGCGATCCTAACATAAGTGCCGCATTTGAGTATGCAAAGTCAATGACGGAAGAATTGTTAAGCGGCTCTGATAATTATGCATATACATATAGCGGTAAAACAAAAGAAAACAAAGACGATGATAACTGGAGTGGTGTTCTTGATGCTATGTACGGAGTCACCGCTGCTCGTGAAGAAGGCGGGTTTCATTGGTTGCTTGGCAAAGAGGGCGGCTATGATACTTCAGATTACATCGGTATTACTAAATACTATAATACTAAGAATGGTAAAAGAAACAGATCAGATGGTATATCTATCAGTGTTACAAATATTGCATATGCATTCTTGACATATTTTGCCCAGGCAATGGAAGGTTTAAGCACAAGTAATTACTCTGTTGACAATACAACAGGAAATCGTACTGTAGAAAACAGTAATTTAATATCTCTTGATGATCAGTCATTCTTATTCAGCGTAGTTGTTGACACAGGTGTAAATACCGATCAAGCATTGATTTCAGGATTTTATGATGCAATCTTTAACCAGATATGTACAAGAGGTTGGACGGAAAACAATCAGGTGCAGGACAATGATTATATGCAGGAAATGTTAAAGACAGGTAAATTTTTCCTCACAACCTGTGCTGATGACGGATACTATTATCAAGGAAATTATTCAACAAATACATATGTAAGAGAAGTAAGCGACGAAGAAGCAATAGCAAAAGCAGAAGCAAAATATAATACAGAAAAACAGAAATTAAACAGTAAAGAGGAGATATTGGACTTGAAGATGAAAAATCTTGATACGGAGATATCTTCACTTACAACAGAATATGATACAGTTAAATCGTTGATAAGTAAAAATATTGAAAAATCCTTTAAACGCTATGATGCATAAAGCCTTCGCCTTGAAGGCTTTTTTATTACATTCCGGATACATCCGGCAGGTCAATACTTTTCAGGCGTTGTTCAATTCTGCGGTACCATTTTAGATGCTGTTTAAACAATATCTTGTAATCGCTTAACTCACCGGTAGAAATATCCTTCATCTGGTTTTCGCAAACTTTTTCCATTGACTTTTCAAGAAAACGGGTAAACTCTTTTCTGTCAATATTAGGATCACTTAGCTCAATTGTTTTTCCGAATTCTACTAAAACTTCCGGCCGGTTATCCCTTAAGAAACAGTAATCAACGGATATCGGTATCAGGTTTACCTTGCCGTATTTTTTTGCTGCATTCTGCGCAATATAAGCAAGTCCCGTTTGAAACTCTATCGGTCTGTAATGCGGCGGCCTTATTATTCCCTGAGGGAATATAAATAAAATATTTCTTAAATCCTTTAAAAGTTCAATTGAATATTTTAATGCCTTCATAGCTGATTGAGGAGACTTTTTGCAGACAGAATATGCACCCCCGCGCCGTAAAAGCGGAAACCTGTTTAATTCCTCTACCATTAAACGTATTTCCTTGTGACAAATTCTGTGGGAAATATTGTATAATACAATGCCGTCCCACCAGTTGCAATGCGGTGCAAAAATAATCGTCGGATATCGTGTGTCACGATTGTAATAATTGTCGGCATTTTTATACCTGAATGCGTAAAATCTGTTCTGAAGCATATTAAAAAAGAACAAACTGGCTATGATTAACCAGAATTTATTCGTCTTGGCCGGCTTGAAAACTTCATCCTTATTCCGAAGTTTCGTAGGTGGTATGTCTGAATATAAATGTTCTTCTGCTGACTTCATAAAACAATTGTACTCCGTGAACTATTCAAGTAAAACACTTCCAATTAAGTTTTTAAGAAAACTTTACCAAACATATATTACAGTGTTTTTTAAAATTTTGCAAGTTTGTGCGTTTTATGCTAAAATTGCCCTATGGAGAAGTTGTCTAAAAGTCAGGAAGATTATCTGGAAGAAATCCATGTTCAGGTCTTGAAAAACGGCTGTGCCAAGGTTACCGATATATCACAGGCACTTAATGTGAAAAAAGCCTCCGTTACCTCCGCCCTGATACACCTTTCCGCTAAAGGTTTAATAAACTATTCCCCATATTCTTCCGTAACCCTTACACCTGCCGGCCAAAAAATCGCTAAGAAAATTCTAAAAAAACACAAAGCTCTTAATGAACTCTTTACTGAAATATTAAAACTTGATAACCCCACTGAAATCGCCTGCGCTGTTGAACATCTTATTTCAGATAAAAATTTGGATAAAATAAATAAATTCGTTACGGATTACAAATCGCAAACTAAATAGTAAAATGCCCCCTCGTAATCTGCGCCTCAGCCCTGCATAACCTGAATTAAACAAATCGGGCAGGCACTAAATAGGTGGCGTGTCTGTCCGATTTCCTCACATCGACTATGAAAATGTGAGTACTGTTATAAAAACAGCCGTTAATTTAAACGGCCGAACTCATATTTGGTAAAAGGTTAGTGTGTAGGAGAAAATAAAGAAAAAGAAAATGGTTTATACTTTATCTATACCACACCTCGATAGATATATAACGTATATACTGTGATTTTTTACATTTTTTAATGTTTTTGTAAACTTAGAGTTTTTTAATCGCATAAAACAAAATTGCAATAAAAACATTTTTCAAGTAAGATATTTGTTAAAGGGGATATGGAATATGAAAATTGAGGCTAAAAATCTTATTAAAATATACGGCGACCGGAGTGTTGTAAACGATGTATCTTTTGATATCAAAAAAGGTGAGGTTGTCTGCCTTTTGGGTCCTAACGGCGCCGGAAAAACCACTACTTTTTATATGGTAGTCGGCCTCATAAAGCCAAATAGCGGAAGTATTATGCTTGACGGTCAGGATATATCAACGTGGCCCATGAATATCCGCGCAAAGGCCGGTATCGGTTACCTGCCGCAGGAAGCTTCAATTTTTAGAAAATTAAGTGTTGAAGATAATATTAAGCTTGTTCTCCAGATGAATGATAAGCTTACAGAAGATGAAAAAAAACGCAAACTTGAAGAACTTTTATCTGAATTCGGGATTTTAAGACTTCGTTCATATGCCGCTGTTTCGCTTTCAGGGGGTGAAAGAAGAAGGGTTGAAATTGCCCGGGCTCTGGCTGCAAGTCCGGATTTTATGCTGCTTGATGAACCATTTGCAGGTATTGACCCGATTGCAATTGGTGAGATTAAAGATAATATTAGAAAAATCTCCGAGGATAAGGGGCTCGGAGTGCTTATTACGGATCACAACCCTAAGGCTACACTTTCTATAACCGACAGGGCTTATGTAATCTTTGACGGTAAGATTAAAATTCAAGGCAGAAGCGAGGATGTCGCGGTTGATCCGGTTGCTAAAGAATTTTATTTAGGGAAGGATTTTGCTCTGTAATGAAAATGCCAAGAATTACAATATATGACAGGTATATATTTACTCAGGTATTATTGGCAACCTGTGTGGCTATTTTGCTGTTTACAATTGTATGGATTGCGCCGGAAATGCTCTTGAATACTATTAAAAGAACTCTCGCCGGCGAATATGGCGTGAAAACCGCTGTGCTTATCTTGTTTTTTGAACTTCCTAAGATTCTCGGTAAAGCTTTTCCTGTGGGATTACTTTTAGGTACCTTGTTTACTTTTGATAAACTGAGCAAAGATTCCGAGCTGACAATTTTTCGCGCAGTAGGGCTTTCTTTTTCAAGAATAATTGCCCCTGTCGTTGTCCTAAGCCTGGTTGTTACTTATCTGTGCTATTTTACAGGTGATAAATTAATCCCTTATGCTGCTTATAAAATGGGAAAAATACGCGGGTATACCCAATCTACTCAATTTATTTACACCCAAAAGGATAAAAGCGGCCACCCCACAAAGGCAGTAGTTGTTTCAAAGTCAAGAGATAAAAACTTGTATAATGTTATTGTGCTTGACTTTTTAAATGAAGTGTATTCCGATGTCCACCAGTTATCTAATATTTACTATGCAAAAAACGGACATGTGGAAGATGACAGGTGGGTTTTAAATAACATTGTGCAATACAAAATTTCAACTGACGGGATTTTTACTAACATAGGCAGGTTTAATGAAATGGCCGTTCTGGATGCTGAGTCTGCAAAAAGCGCATATACGCTTATGGCTTATTCCACCAAAAAAGAACGTGAGATTAATAATAGAGACCTTCATAATTATATAGATTTGTTAAAAAGAGAAGGTATGGATGAAGAATATCGTTATATGCTGAATAAGTATTTGCAAAGATTCTTTCATCCGTTTGTATGTATATTGCTTGCGATTATGGGTTGCCTGCTCGGGTTTAGCAAACCAAGAGAACAGCGCCTTATCGGTTTTACTATCGCAATAGGATGTATTTTTGTCTATTATATAACGTTGCCGTTTTTTGACCTTCTGGCAGAAAAAGGTGTTTTGCCGCCTTTAATAACGGCAATTTTCCCACCGCTTGCATTTACAGCGGCTATTGTAGCATTTTATAAATCAAAGGATTTGTGATGAGAAAAATAATTGTTTTATTGTTGATTTGTTTATCTGTGAATTTTGTTGATGCAAAGCCCATTGATATTTCCTATGAAAACGGGATTTATCATATTGTTTTATCCGGTGAAAAAATAAGACGCCGTATGAAATTTGTTGCGTCAGAAAGTCTTATGTCAAATAGGGAAGCTCATTTGAAAGGTAAATCTGTGCTCACGATAAATGCCGGTTTTTTTGATCCGGAAAACGGCAAAACAATTTCCTATATTGTAACAGATAGAAATACTGCGGTCGATCCGTTGTTTAATGAAAATATATATAATAACCCTATATTGCGAAAAAATTTAGATAAACTATTGAATCGTACAGAATTTCGCGTTGTAGAATGTAATAATAAATATGAATTTCAAATTGTTGAGCATAAAAGCGGAGTGGATTTTGGCTGCAATATAATTACATCTGCTCAGGCCGGACCTATGATACTTCCGCAATTACGTCTGGAAGAAGAACTGTTCGTAATAAAGGATAAAGACGGAAATATAGTCAGAGAATCTGCTTCGGTATTGCACAAAATGCCACGGACTATCATCGGAATAAAAGACGGTGATGCTCATATTTTGATAATTACTGATAAAAATCCCATGAATCTTTATGAAGTTCAAAAGTTATGCAAAGAGCTTGGTTTTGACAGGGCAATGGCATTTGACGGAGGAAGTTCAACCTCAATGAATTACAAAAAAGAGATTGAAGTAATCTCAACGGCTGATGATGGTGGCGGGAGGCTGTTGAAATCTTTTATGGTTATCCAGAAAAAATAAATGTTTAAATACATTTATTTATCATTTCTCTTGTTATTGTAAAGTCCTCAGGCTTTGGACAAAGTTCGGGAGTGATTTTATCTTTAGTCGAGAGGTTAAGACCTATTTCGGTCGGAATAAGTCGGTAGTCGTCAAAAAGATATAGCTTCCCGTTTGTATCAATAATTTTTAAGTAGTTAACCTCAGAAGAGTTTAGGTTTTGTTCTTTTTGTAAATTGTCAAGGTTTTGTTTGGAAAGTAATATATTTTTAAACCTGTTTTCAATATCAGCTTCACTCAGATCGGGGTTTCTTTTTAAGTATAATTCCTTGTACCTTCCCGAATAAATTAAGTCGGTATCATAATCGCTCATAAGTTTTGAATATTGCATTAGTAAGTGTTGAATTTGAGATTTATGGTGTATATATTTTCGTTCGGTTTTCAAATCGGTGTAGTATCTTTGAGACAAAGCATCAAGTACATGTTTTTTGATTAGTTGGTAATCGGCTTTTGTAAAATTTTTCATATTTTTTTCAGAATTATCTGCGGGTCTTGAAATTATACTGAAATTCGGCTCATCGACCATAGGAGTAAATGTGTATAACATATTTGCCATTCTGTCTATATATGTTTTATATAATTTTTCACCTTTATTTTTATTATCGGAACTTTCTTTTTGTGTTGAATAGTTTTCGGGATTGTAACCCAATTCAAGCGCTTTTGCGTATATAGAATGGAATGGACTCATAGAGAGATTGATTTGATAAAATTTTTCCTGATTCTCCAAATCCAAAAGGTATTTTACATATTTTTCCGCACGCGCCTGCATTTTAGGGTTTTTATGATTCCAGCCGGAGGTATCAAATATGGATTTGTTATTGCTGACTTCATAATATTTGTCCATAAGTTCGATGAAATCATGTTCTTTTCCGTTTTTATCAAATAGCACTATCTCCATACAATCCGCATCGTAGTATAAATTTGTGTAAAGTCCTGTGTTATGGCTGCTTAGATTTATACCAAGTCTTTTGCGAAGCTCTTTTATTCCGCTTGTCAGTTCTGTAAAAGTCTCATAAGGCATTTTGTTAATGTGGTTATTGTGTTCTTTCCCGGATGGCATTGCCCCGGCATAGCAATGCAGACATTGATTTGAGCAGCCTCTTTTAACAGCAACAGCATTTAAATTATTAAATAAGTATGTAATTTCTTTCATATTTAAACCTTCAAAGATTTTTATACCGTTTTGAATCCCCTCCAGTTTTTCTAAATTATATTTCTCAATGCTTATCGGTATAAAAAAATTTAAAAACTTCATCTTATTTGCATATTTTTGAGCTTTCATATATTGTTCATCAGCCTTGTTGTCTCCGGTAAAGCTGAAACTGTCATAGGCAGCCGTTTTAATTGTGCTTCTGCCGGGCGACACAAAAACAGGATATGTATAGTTCTGTTTAAATGAGGTATTTTGGATTTGCATGT
>CAYYAG010000003.1:36795-38740 GCA_964470005.1 uncultured Muribaculaceae bacterium | reverse complement strand
AAAATATTTTTTTATTACTTGACAAAAAATTATGCTTCTGGTAAAGTTAGTCATGTCTAACAAATAAGTTAGTTAAAACTAACTGATATGAGGGATGATGAAAGTACAAACACTTGCCAAATATGTGGATCAACCATTTATAATAAATAAACTTAATAATCAGATACCTAATCTTTTAATAGGTTCAGGTACGGCGATAGCAGTGTATGATGCTTACAAACACAGAAATGATAATAATAAAAAAAATGAACACAGGTTGTTAAAAAATGGTATTATAGCGGCTACCATAATAGGGTCTACCTTAACAGCTATTAAAAAGTTTAAGTTGATAGAAACAGAGCCGTTATCAAAGGTTATTCAGGAACAAACAAAAGCTGTTGATGAATATATTAAAAAAACAAATTTAAACGATAATATTTTACTGTCTATACTTAATAAGTCTAAGAGAAACCACCTTTCCTTGGACGAAATTTCGGTTCTGTTTGAGAAGTTGAAAGACGATTCAAACAGGGCCGTTTTATTTAAGAAATTATTTTCAGAAAATAAAAATTTAACATCTTCTGAAATTTTTTCAGAAATAAAAAGACTTTCTACTTTGGGTGCAGTGCCTGTCGCAAGCGGTATTGCAGGGGGCATTATAGCAGATACCGTGACAGGCACATCTTCTTTGAAGCGGAATGCAAATAAGGTTAAAGAGGGTTTTTATCAATACTTTGCAAATATATTTTTATGTAACGTTGGGGCGGGAGCTGCACTTTACGGAGCTGAAAAGCTGAGCCAAAAAGGTGTAATAAAATCTTTAACACCGGCAAAGAAGCTTGTCACAATATTAGCCGGAATTACCGCAACAGGTATTGTAGGCGGAAGCTATATTGCGAACTTTTTAAGCAAAAAAATAATTAATCCGTTATTTGGTCAAAAGAAAGAAAAAGGTCTGTATTCCGAGCGTAAACCTGAGGCCCTTGATATTGCACTTCATAGTGATGATATAGCGACTGCCGGGGTGTTATCCGGTCTTAAGTGGATAGAACCCATGCTTCCGGTAATGTATTTTCTTTCAGGATTTAGGGCAGGTACCGGTTACCGTAATGTTAACCAATAAACACAATTGTTTGACATGAATATAGGGTTTTTTAATATTTTTTTAAGAGGAAATGAAGTGAATACTTTAGCTGCAGTCGCAACCGTAAAAGCCGGAACACTCAAGTGATAGAATGTCTACGTGCTGTTTATATCTAAATTTGTCCTCTTGCTTAAAACAGAGGATTTTAATGCTTTTGTCAAACAGGGTGAAAATGCTTTGCCATATATATCTGATGTTTTACAGCATTCAAATAATGAAACTCAAATCACTGAAACAATATATATATTAAACAGAATGATTGATAGTGGTACAAAGAATATTGATAAAATTTTAAGTTATATTAACACGAGGTTTAGAAATTAATTTTGTAACAATTTTGTAACATGATAAGACCAAAAATTAAAGAATATACCTGAAAGTGTCGACATGACATGTGTAAGTATAAACTTACAGAAAGGAAATCGACACAACTATGGGTATGGCAGCCTCACAAGCTAGATTTTTAGGTCTGACGGCCAGAAAAAGCAATGTTGAGTTTGAAGGGCAACAGATTAACCAACAACGTACAACATTGTCGAACCAGTCTGCAAATTATTATAGTGATTTGCTTGGTATGTCAGTGCCTACACCACCTTCTGTTGACGATTATACAAAGACAGTTTATACATTTGATGATGGTGCTTTAACAAATACAATTACCGCATTAATAGCTCAGCAGGATGGTACTTATACATTAAGTTATTTATGTGAGTACGAGGATGATTTTACACCTGTTGCAGCGTCAACAAGTATTGTAAATGTCAGTGATGGTACATATAGAGTTGGCTCTGTAGTATTAAGGGAACTTGGTACAGGAATTGA
>CAYYAG010000003.1:33452-36695 GCA_964470005.1 uncultured Muribaculaceae bacterium | reverse complement strand
ACATATTCATATGACGGGGATGATGAATACCTAAGTTCTTTGACATCAGCACAGTTAGGTGCATTATTACTGGAAGAACAATCCTATATAACATTATTGAACGAGAAATACGGTGAACAGGCTGACGGCTGGATGGTTAGATATGTTCAGGATTCATCAACTGGCATATGGTCTCCATACTTCTACAAGATGTCTGATTTGAATGGCTCAGGTGTTGTAACAGATCAATATGGCAATATTACTTCTTCGGTGAGCTGTTATACTATGGGCTCAGCAACTAAAACTACTGAGGTTAAAGGTATTGAAGACTGCAGAATTGAAAAAGATTCTACAGGAAGATATATATCAGTTAGTATACCTGATGACCAGGGTAATTATGTAACTTATTCATTAACTACTTCAACAATTACCGATCAGGATGCTTATGATGATGCAATGAACCAGTATGAGTATGACAAATACTTATATGATCAAACAATACAGGAAATTAATGCACAGATTGAAATTATTCAAGCTCAAGATAAGAATCTTGAATTAAGACTGAAACAGTTAGACACAGAACAGGATGCCATTCAGACTGAAATGGATGCTGTAGAAAAAGTAATTGAAAAGAATACGGAAAATTCTTTCAAAACATTCGGATAATCCGTAAAAAAATTATTTCCTTTCCCTTTTTTCCTTTTTCCTATTGATTTTCCAACGACTTTTTAATAAAGTCGTTTTTTTTTAGGTGTTGTCAAATAATATTTTGCTATAATAAGCCAATAAAAAGGAGGCAAGACACGAGCTTAGATTTATAAAAAAGCTTTTCAAAAGTAATTTGATACTTTTAAACTGGCAAAAGGATTTCAGAACATTCTTTTTACTGAGCACTTTTGCAAAAACTGAATTTAATTGATTAAATAACTTTTTTTGATATTATAAAATATATGAATGAAAAATATCAAAAAATTTGCGAAGTCGTAAAAGCAGATCTTGAGAGAGTAAATAAAAATTTTAATTTTAATCTTGATTTAAATCCGGATCTTGATAAAGAGCTTGAAAAATTTCTTCAATCTCCATCCAAAAGGATACGCTCATTAATGACCATTTTATATTTAAGGGCGTCCAAAATGTATCTTTTACCGGTACACTATGAACTTTTGGCCGCGATTGAATTGATTCATAATGCATCTCTTATCCACGATGATGTAATTGATGAAAGCAAGCTACGCCGGAGCAGAAAAACCTTGAATGAAAAATTTGACAATCAGCTCGCGGTAATCTCGGGTGACTACCTTTTGGGTGAAGCATTAAAAAAACTCGTGAAAATAGGTTCAATTCCTGTTATAGATATATTTGCAGATACGGTTAAATCTATGTGTTTAGGAGAAGTTAATCAGTATTTTAATAAATTCAAGAAGACGGATATTGAAGAATATATTGAAAAATCGTTGCAGAAAACGGGTTCATTATTCATCGCAGCCTTAAGTTCTTCTATTATATTGGCGGGGAATGAGGTTGATGAAAGAGCTTTAGAATTTGCATCGAACTTTGGGCTTGTTTTTCAGATAAGGGATGACTTGTTGAATGTTTTTAGTTCGGATAGTTCAAAATCTGCAAATGATGCAGCCGAAGGAATATATAATGCTCCGATGATTTTAGCAGATAATATTGATGATGGTATTGAAAAAACCAGAGATTTGTTAAATAATTATGTTAATTGCGCAAAGCAGAGTATTGATGATTTGGAGGAGAGTATTTACAAAAAATCATTAATAGAGCTTTTGGAGTTGTTAGAGAATGTATAAGGAACAATTAAAAGCATGGTATACAAAAAATCAGCCGGTAATAAAAGAAACCGTTGATACAGTTGTATTTGTGGTTGTAATGGTCATAATAATAAGGTTTTTTATCGGTGAAATACGTTGGATTCCGTCGGGTTCTATGAAACCTACACTTGTAGAGGGTGACAGAATATTTGTAGAAAGATTTTCAAGATTCTATAAAACGCCTGAACGAGGAGATATAATGGTTTTTTATCCCCCTTTTACCGAGCTGAAAAACAGTCCTTGGAAGTTGTTTTCAAGACTGACCGGTTTTTTCTGTAAAGATATTGCATATATCAAGCGTGTAGTAGGTATGCCGGGTGATACATTTGAGGTTAAACAGGATAAAAGTGGTAAAAGTACGGTTTACATAAATGAGAAGCCCCTTGAGGAGCCTTATGTAAGAAGTGAATATGATTATACACCCTGTACTGAGGCGATGTATTGCGGTCCTTTTGTAATTCCGGAAGGTGAATATTTTATGATGGGGGATAATCGCGGGAATTCACAGGACAGCAGATATTGGGGTACTCTTCCCAAAGACCGCTTTATCGGTAAAGCTGTATTTTTATTCTGGCCGTTTACAAGGTTAAAAGTACTACATTAACAGGTGATAATACTTCATATAATCTGCCATAATAGTTGAGCTTGTAGCATTTGCCATATTCGCCTTTAATGTTTGTTCATTATCGGTTTCAGATATTTTTTGAGGCTGTTCCTGCTGCATTTGCTGCTGTTGCTGTGTTTGTTCTACTTTTGTCTGCTCAATATATTGTTCTACAGTTCTTTGAATTTCATCTCTTAATGCTTTATCACCGGAAAAAGAGCCTGTTGATTTAATGCCTGCTTCTTCAAGATCACTTAAAATCTGACTCCACTCATTGTAATTAGGTACGGTTGTCCCTTGTGCTGCTGCAGCGGCTTTTAACTCCTCTAAATCTTCTATGCTGTTTATTCTGTCAGCCATAATTTTTCTCCGAATTTATACTCTCTATATTATATAAGTATTTTATTCCCGTCAGATTTCAGATAAAATCATAAATTTAACATTATTTAATAATTTTATTGTGTTGCAAAATATAGTATGGTGATATATAATTTTTAATATAAACGGAAGGTTGGATAAAATATGACGAAAAATTTTAAATTTGGTTTTACTTTGGCCGAAGTTCTTATTACGCTCGGGATAATTGGAATTGTTTCTACACTGACACTGCCGACATTGGTTAATAATTATCAAAGTAAAGTAAGAATTGCCCAACTGCAAAAAGTTTATAATGAAATATCTAATGCCGCAGTATCAGCTATTGCAGACGAAAGGGCTGATACTCTGGATTATACATATATATACGAAAGTATTGATGGTGCCATTAAGTTTTTAAAAAAATACATAAAAGTGTCTAAAGAGTGTACTGTCAGTGAATGTATGGCATCT
>CAYYAG010000003.1:11508-33352 GCA_964470005.1 uncultured Muribaculaceae bacterium | reverse complement strand
TTAAAAATAAAATAATTAAAATATTAAGAAAAATTTACAAAAAGTCGGAAAGTTCTATAAAATCCGACTTTTTTTAATGCTTAATTTTATTGAAAGTGTGCAATTATTAAAAAAACAAAATCAATATTTAATATTATTTTTGCATGGAAATTCAATAATAATGCTTGCAAACAAATATTTTGCAAATATAATTTTAAAAGCGGGGCAGTATGCTCTGAAATTTAAAGCCGAAAAATGAGGAAAGCATGTCAAAAGACGTTATAGAACTTGAAGGTACAATATTGGAAGCAATGCCGAATGCAATGTTCAGGGTGAAACTTGAGAATGATCATGAAATTCTGGCACATATATCAGGTAAAATCAGAAAGAATTTTATAAGAATTCTTCCGGGTGACAGAGTAAAAGTTGAAATGACACCTTATGATTTATCCAGAGGAAGAATTACCTTCAGATTAAAGTAAAAAACATCTCACAAATTATAAAGGAAAAAGAAATGAAAGTAAGATCATCAGTAAAAAAGATTTGCGATAAATGCAAATGTATTAAAAGAAAGGGAAGAATAGCAGTTATCTGTGAAAACCCGAAACACAAACAAAGACAAGGTTAGATTTATACATAGTCGTGGCGGACGGACTTGAGGCCGCGACAAATAAGTTAAAGCGAAAAAAATTCTAATATAATTGTCAAAGGCCGAACCTGCGGGCATCAGCAGGTGGAGAGGAAGTATTTAAGCCTCTTACCAAAAAAAATCTAACAACAGGGTGCGCTGGAGCAAAAGTATCGGACAATTTTGAAATCGGATAAATCTATTCCGGTGTAAAAAATATAATCCGACATCAAGTTTCAAAAAACACCAAAAGCCAAGAAAAGGAGAAAAATAAATGGCAAGATTAGCAGGGGTAGATTTACCTCGTAACAAAAGAATGATAGTAGCATTAACCTATATATACGGTATAGGACCTACAAGAAGTGCAAAAATTCTTGAAGCTACAAAAATATCACCTGATTTAAGAACAGATGATTTAACAGAAGAAGATATCAAAAATCTTCGTAATGAATTATCAAATTATCATATTGAAGGTGATTTGAGACGTGAAGTAACAATGCATATCAAACGCCTTCAAGAAATCGGTTCATACAGAGGATTACGTCATAAGCGCAACCTTCCTGTAAGAGGCCAGAGAACAAAAACTAACGCAAGAACTCGCCGAGGAAAGAAAAACGGTGCGATTGCTAAGAAGAAATAAGATAGCTGCAGAAAGTTCTGTAAATATCTTATCCTGAACTTGTTTCAGAATCTGTTATAAAAAATTTATATTAAAAATGTAAAGGAAATAGAAATGGCAAGACCAGTAAAAACAAAGAAAAAAGAAAAGAAAAATGTATTGCAAGGGATTGTACACATACAGTCTACATTCAACAATACAATTGTGACTTCAACAGACACACAGGGTAATGCTATTGCCTGGGCTACAGCAGGAGCTACGGGTTTTAAAGGGGCAAGAAAAGGTACACCTTTTGCCGCTCAATCAGCAGCCGAGCTTGTTGCTAAAAAGTCTTTAGATCAAGGCATGAAAAAAGTTGAAGTATACATTAAAGGGCCGGGTTCAGGTCGTGAAACTGCTATTAGGGCAATTCAAGCTGCAGGCTTAGAAATTACATTGATTAAAGATGTAACACCTATCCCGCACAACGGCTGCAGACCGCCTAAGAAAAGACGCGTATAAGGCTTGATTGTCGGTTCGGAAACCGGCAGATAAAATATGGCGCGTAAAATTGATTAATTGATGTTAACCGCGGGGGCTTGCTTAAAGCCAAAAAGCAAACCATAGATGCCCCGCAAAAGTAAAGGAGAAAAAATGGCAAGATACAAAGGACCTACAAATAAATTATTCCGTAACTACGGCGTAAAAGATTTGTCAAATAGAAAACTTACTTCTTCTATGAGACAGAGTGCTTCAGGTCAGCACGGCGCAGTCAGAAAGAAACTTTCTGAATATGCAATTCACTTAAATGAAAAACAAAAGATAAGGCTTACATATTTGGTAAGTGAAAAGCAATTTGCCAGATACTATAATGAAGCCGCAAGAAGAAAAGGCGTTACAGGTACAATTTTGCTGCAGCTTCTGGAATCAAGATTGGATAACATTTTGTTCAGAGCAGGCTTTGGTATTACCCGTAAACAAACAAGACAAATCGTAAATCACGGTCATGTTTTAGTAAATGGTAAGAAAGTTGATATACCTTCATATTTGGTAAAACCCGGTGATGTGATAACAGTTAAAGCAAGAAGCTCACAGTACTTGAAAAATGTATTGGAAATGATTGATATGGTATGCGCGCCGGCATGGATGACCATAGATAAAGATGCTTTGAAGATTACATTTGACAGAATACCGGAAAGGGAAGAACTTGATCCGGAACTCAAAGAACATTTGGTAATTGAATATTATTCTAAATAACGGGTGAATAACCTGACATCCCAAAATAAGAAATCAATAGTTATTATAAAACTAGGAGAAAAAACAAATGGAATTAAAAATTAAATGCGTTAATACAACAACAAGCTCAGACGGTTCACAGTACGGTAAATTTGTAATTGAGCCGTTGGAAAGAGGATTTGGTACTACAATTGGTAACTCTTTAAGACGTGTATTATTGTCAAGTCTTGAAGGAACAGCCGTAACATCAGCAAGAATTGAAGGTATTACTCACGAATACACAGCAATTCCGGGTGTTTTGGAAGATGTTATTGATGTAATGCTAAACCTGAAAGGCTTAGTTGTTAAAACCGATTCTAAAGAAGCTCAACATTTAAGAATAGATGTTGATCGTCCTGGACCGGTTCTTGCAAGTGATATTCAATTGCCTGCAGGTGTTAAAGTTGTCAATCCTGACTGGTTAATTTGTACAATAGCAGACGGCGGTTCATTCCACGCTGATATTATTGTAGAAACCGGTAAAGGATACGTTGCCAACGATGTTCCTCGTGATGCAAAAGGTCTTTCAATAGATGTATTGCCTATAGATGCAACATTTATGCCAATCAAACGCGTAAGCTACAATGTTGAAAATACCCGTGTAGGTGATGTTATTGATTTTGACAAATTAACACTGGAAATATGGTCAAACGGTTCAATTGATGTTACAACGGCTTTAAGTCAGGCATCAAATCTTCTGATTGATCATTTTATGCAAATTGCTTCAATAACAGGTCAGCCTGTAATTTCACATGTTGCATCTGTTGAAGAAGAAACTGAAGAGGATACTAATGTTCCTACAATGACTATTGAAGAATTGGAATTGTCTGTAAGAGCATATAATTGTTTGAAACGCGCAAGTATCAATTCAATGGCAGAATTGTTGAAGAAATCAGAACATGATTTGTTGAACATTAAAAACTTCGGTAAAAAATCTTCTGATGAAGTAATAGAAAGACTTCACCATTTTGGTTTGGAATTAGCACCAAGCCCGGAAATGGAAGAAGAAATCGGCTAGCAGCTATTGCTGGAGTTAATATAAGCAGCTCCGTAAAAATGAACTTATTAATTATAAATAAAAAGGAAAATAAAAATGAGACACCAAACAAAAAAACATACGCTGTCAAAAGCACAAGACCAAAGAGATGCCTTGCTGCGTTCATTGGCGACTGAGCTTTTTATGCATGGTGAAATCAAAACAACTATGGCAAGAGCAAAAGCTTTGAGACCATATGCTGAAGCGATTATCACTTTTGCAAAAAAAGGTGATTTGAACAGCCGCCGTCAGGCTGCTAAATTTATTTTCGATAAAGAAACCGGAAAATATATGGATTTAGCAACAGGTGAAGTATTTGACGCACCTCAGGCAGATAAAAAACTGGCAGCAGAAACAGTTTTGAGAAAGCTGTTTGTAGTAATCGGTAAAAAATATTCTAACCGTGAAGGCGGTTATACCAGAATATACCGCTTACCGCCAAGACGCGGAGATGCCTCTGAAATGGCATTAATCCAATTGGTATAACCATGCGTTATGCCTTTCAGGTTCAGTATATCGGAAAAAACTATGCCGGTAGCCAACTGCAAGCAGGAAGTGATTTACCGACTATACAGGGCGAACTTGAAAAAGCACTTAGTACATTGATAAATGGTAAAAGGTGTGATGCCGGTATCCAAGACGAACAAGACCGGACACCCGCAACCCGCCATAATAATGCTGGCGGGATTACCGTAAATAATAACCGGCGGGTTAAAACAATCTTCTCCGGAAGAACAGACAGAGGTGTGAATTCTGTCGGGCAAGTAGTCCATTTTGATTGTGATAAGCCTATTGTTGCTTCAAAGTTTATGTACTCTTTAAATGAGATACTTCCCGTAGATATATCTGTCAGTAACCTGAAAGAGGTAGACTCATCTTTTCATGCCCAAAAATCAGCAAAGCAACGCCATTACGTTTATGAATTTGTTAATCGCAGATGTAAAAACGCTTTCGACGGTGATTTACTGAGGATTAAGTATGATATTGATATAAACAGAATGCAAAAAGCACTGGATTATATTAAAGGTGAACATGATTTTTCAAGTTTTAAAAGTTCCGGAACGCTAAACCCGAGCAAAGTTTGTTTTATTTATGAAGCAAAAGTTTCACGCGCCGGGGACAAGGTAATTATTGATATTATAGGAAATAGATTTTTATATAATATGGTAAGAGCCATTGTCGGCACCCTTTTAGAAATAGAAGGGCATAACTTGCCGCCAGAGCATATGAAAAATGTTCTTGAGGCAAAAGACCGTAAAAAAGCCGGTCAAAATGTCAGTCCGTACGGTCTGACACTAGTAGAAGTAACATATTAGGAGATATAAGCATGAAAACTTATTCAGCAAAACCTCTGGAAGTAGAAAGAAAATGGTATTTAATTGATGCCGAAGATGAAATCTTAGGCAGATTAGCCGTTAGAATTGCTAATATCCTTAGAGGTAAAAATAAGCCTGAATATACTCCAAACGTTGATACAGGTGATTTCGTAATTGTAATCAATGCTGACAAAGTTAGAGTTTCAGGCAATAAAGAAACTGATAAAATATATTATCACCATACCGGATATCCGGGTGGTCTAAAAGCCGCAAGCGTAAAAGAAGTGCGCGAAAAAGATGCAAGAAAGTTAATTGAAAAAGCAGTAAAAGGTATGCTTCAACATAATACATTAGGTGATACTCAATTTACTAAATTGAAAGTTTATAATGGACCTGAGCATCCGCATGCTGCTCAAAAACCAATCAAATTAGAAAAGGAGGTTAATAAATAATGGCTGATAAAGAAATTATGGCTACAGGACGCAGAAAAACCTCTATCGCAGTTGTGAAATTGGTTAAAGGAAAAGGCAGAATTTTTGTTAACGGTAAAAAATTAACAGACTATATCGGGAACAGACCTGCTATTGAAATGTTGGTATATAGACCGCTTGTTTTAACTGATAATCAGGATAAATATGATGTCAGAGTAAAAGCTGTAGGCGGTGGTATTGTTGCTCAGTGCGGTGCAATCAGACACGGTATAGCAAGAGCATTAGTTAAATCAAATGAAGAATACAGAAATGTTTTAAGGCTTGAAGGTTTACTAACGCGTGATCCGCGCGTAAAAGAACGTAAAAAGTACGGTCGTAAACGCGCAAGAAAACGTTTCCAATTCTCAAAACGTTAATAAAAAAGCCGGTTTTAAAACCGGCTTTTTTATTGGAATATATAGCCTTAGGGATTATGTAAATAAATGTTACAAAAAATGCAAATGCTGAAATTGAGCACTTTTAAAATACTTTATATATTTAAGAGAGAAGAGCACAATATAAGGAGAGCTATTATGTCGTTTTTAGCGATAGATGCACAAAAGAATTTATTTACGTTACAAAGAAACCAGCTTCAATTTGAGCAAACACTTGTAATGAATGAAGCAAACTGGATTTCAAAAGAAATGGGTTATTATGCTGATGAATTAGGTGATGAAGCGGATTTAGAGAATGATCCATATTACATCGAATTGCAACAGACAGAGGAGTATCTTGAAACAAGACAAGACACATTGGATACACAAATCCAATTGCTTGATAACGAGATTTCCAGCTTGCAAACATTAGTTAATAACAATATTAAGAACAGCTGTGGTTTGAACTTAATCGGCAGTTAGTAATAAACGCCTATAGGCGTTTATTACTTTTTTCAAAAAGTTCTATGGTGTTAAGCATTAATGATGTAATCGTCATTGGCCCGACGCCGCCCGGAACAGGTGAGATATACGATGCAATTTTGGAAACATTTTCAAAGTCGACGTCTCCGCGTGTTCTACCCTCCGCATCTTTGAAAATTCCCACGTCAACCACTACGCAACCGGGTTTTAACATTTTTTCTTCTATTATATTTTCCCCTACTGCAGAAACAAGGACATCTGCAGTTGTTGTTATATCAGCAAGATTTCGGGTATGACTGTGGCAAATTGTGACGGTTGCATTTCTGTTTAACATCATTTGAGATAGAGGCTTTCCGACTATATTTGAGCGTCCTACAATTACTACATGTTTTCCGTCAAGCTCAATATTATATTCATCAAGCAAAAGCAGAATTCCTTTCGGGGTACAGGGGTATACAAAAGGTTGTTCACCGGAAAAAAGTTTGCCGAAATTGTACGGGGTGAATCCGTCAACATCTTTTTGGGGATTAATCATATTGATTATTTTTTCTTTTGAAATATGTTCTGGCAGCGGTAACTGAACGAGAATAGCGTGTACATTATCATCTTTATTTAATTCATGAATTTTATTCAACAATTCTGTTTCGTTGATTTTTGACGGATAAGTGATTATCTCGGACTCTATTCCGATTTTTTCAGCAGTTATTTTTTTATTATTTACATAAATCTGACTTGCAGGATTGTTACCGACAAGAATAACAGTGAGTTTCGGCTTTGTTTTAAAGCCGTTGATTTTTAATTTTAAGTCTTCAAGTATTTTTTCTTTTAATTTTTTTCCGTCAAGAATTACTGTCATATTACCTCATTGCGGCAGGTTTAACCTGAAATAAAATTCTTTTATGGCGTTTTGGACGACTTTTGAATCTTTTTTCACGGTATTTTCTTCTAAAGCTTTATCGTATGGAATTACGCCCAAGACATCAAGATTATATTTTGTTAATAACCTGTAAACTTCGCTTAATTTATCATTTTCAGCTTTATTTATTACTACGCCAAGCTGGCCGCCGGCAGCATATTTTGCGCTGAATTCTTCAATACGTTTTGCAAGATGTGCAGAATCCTCACAGGGGTTTGCAACTATTATAGTTGTGTCTATATCCGTATCTACAAGCTGGTTTAAATATTTTAAATCAAATTCACAATCAAAAATTACTATATCATACCTTTCAATAAGCTTATAAACAGAATCATTAATCTGTCCTGTAATCGGGCACCGGCAATCTTTTGAACCGACCAGCCAGGAAACTATTATGTCAACATTTTCATCAAGAGACACGACAATATCTTCCATTGCCCATTCAATAAATTCCTGCTTAGTCATATTTTCGGGAATTCCGGATTTATATTCGTGTTTTCCGCTCCTGATACCATAAATAGTATTTCTTATATCAAGCCCGAAACTGTGTCCGAGTTCTCCTGTAAGATCGTTATCAAAAAGCAGGATTGTTTTTTCAGGAAACAGTTCTTTAATTATATTTAAAAATGCTTTTGTAATTGTTGTTTTGCCGCTTCCGCTTTTTCCGGTAATTGCGAGTTTAGTTGTCATTATACCTCTCTTTTTGCTAAAAGGTTAAGCGCATTGCCTTTTCAGCCGGCTCGTTTGATAGAGATCCTGCGCCGCACATTGGTGTGATAAAAGAATTATCCATAATTAGTTTCTCATTAATTCCTTTTTTAGTCAAATAGTTAACAGCTTTCTTAAATTTTTTATCAATCATATCCAAATCTATTCTTTCGAGTTTTTTTTATCTTTTGTAGGAACAATTCCTAGGCTATTTTGCAGCCTTTATAGAAAAAATTTCCTTCGTTCGAAATAAAAATGAAGGCATTCCTTCCAAAAATTGGAAAGTCATGTCTTCATTTTTACTAACTTTTGCCAATTGCTGCCAAAACGGAATATTTTTAAAATATTTTTGGACAATTGTTAAAGCCTGCTGGGGATTATCATATGGTAATGAACCGATTGCCAGACCCATTCAAGTCCCCATTATTCTTCTTCGGCGGTTGTTTCTTCAGTTTCTTCTTCAATAGATTCTTTAACAACTTCTGATGCTGTAACAACAACACCTAATTCACATTTAACCTTAGAAGTTAATTTAATAAGCATTTTGTATTCGCCTATTTTGTTAATAGGAGCGTTTAAGGAAACATTTTTCCTGTCAACTTCAATGCCAGATTTTTCTTTTAATTCTTCAGTTAATTTTTTGGTTGTAATTGTACCGAACAATTTGCCTGATTCACCTGCTTTTGCAGAGAGTTCAAGTTTACCGAATTTTTCAATCTGTTCAGCTTTAGCAAGAGCTTCTGCGTGTAATTTTTCCTGTTTAGCTTTAATTCTTGCCAGATTTTTTTCACGGTTTTGAAGGGCGCCTTCTGTAGCAATTTCTGCAACTGCCTGCGGCAGCAGGAAATTTCTTGCATAACCGTCTTTCACATTAACGATGTCGCCTGCTTCGCCTAAGTTTTGGACATCCTTTTTTAATATAACTTGCATAAATTCTCCTTTACTATTTCGCGTGTAAACCAATCCTATAACAAACAAAATCAATTGTCGAGGAATTTTTGCAGATTGTTACAGAGAAAAAGATTTTATTTTATATCGGGGAAAAGGTATCTGATGCCGTCATCGCCTCTCCAGCGGATATAGCCGGTTTTTGGCGACCTGTCAAGGTCGAGAACACTTACAAGTGCCCAATTCCCGCGGATTACGTTGAGCTTAATTTTTGTTGGCATATTCATTTCTGCTATAAATTGAGATGAATCATCTGCGGCGCTTTTTATATTTTTTACGGAAGCCGGTGCGCCTTTAAGTATATATAATCCGTATTTCCTGCCGTACATATTGTAAAAGTGTATCCAGCTCATAAACTTATACGGGTCATCTTTTTTAATCCAGGCGGTTTCACCTGTTTTATTATTATAAATAATTTCTACCCAGCCGTCTGTCTCATCTGTTACAGCAACATATCCGAGTTCCTTTTCAGGAAAAAAGACTATAAAAAGTTCGTTGAACTTTACTCCTTCCGGAAAAATATCAACAGAAGACCATTTTATAGTATTAATAATACTTGCATTTTCGTCAGGAGACTTATACAGGGTAATTGTTTCTGGCACCTGATATACGCCGATAGTTCTCAAATCGTTATGTTCGATACTTGTAGGCATAATATTTGCTCCGTTTACCGGCAAAATCAGGCTAATTATCAAAATTAAAGAAACTATCAGTTTTTTCATGTAGAATGTCTCCTTTATTCTCTGAAAGATATATCAGCGTATGATTTTTGAAGTTTCTCCCTTACGGACTGCATTTGTTTTTCAATAATTTCATCGGTAAGTGTTGCGTTTTCATCCTGTAGTTTTATTCGGAAAGCCATACTCTTATATCCTTTGTCGATGTTTTCTCCGTGATAAACGTCGAAGACTTCACTCCCTTTGAAGATATCTTGTCTGACAGCGCCTTTTATAACCCTTTGAATCTCATCAAAATTAACTTTTTCATCAATTATAAATGCAAGATCACGACGAACTTCCGGGAATTGAGGAAGCTTTTTAAAACGTGGTGTATTTTCTTTGACTGCGGATATAACAGTATTAAGGTTAAGTTCGAATAAAAATGCACTCTGGTTTAATTTCAGTTTATCTTTTAGGAGCGGATGAATTTGCCCAAAATATCCAATCCTTTCGGGTGTCTTGCCGAGGAGCAAAACTTCGGCTGTTCTGTAAGGGTGCATATAGGCAATGTCACTGCAGGGGTTAAGCTTTACCCTTCTTTCAATTCCCAAAGTGGCAAACAGATTTTCAAAAATACCTTTAACTGTATAAAAATCAAGTGTACCGGTGCTTTGCCATTTGGAGTTTTCGATTTCACCGGTCAGCACTCCGGAGAGGACTTTTGATTCTTTAACGCCGGTATTTTTTTCATCAGCAGAACCTGTAACTTCGTAGATTTTGCCGATTTCATAGCACCAGAAATTTTTCTGGCCGTTATCAAAATTATTTTTCATAACGTTTAAAACACTTGCAGCCAAAGATTGACGCAGCATTGAGTATTCTTCGCTAGCAGGGTTTTCAACGTAAACTGCTTTTTCAGGTGAAAAAGGTACCATATATTTATCCAGCAAAGATTTTCCGATTAATGAACTTGTTATAATTTCATTTAATCCGGAATTCTGCATAAGTCTGTTTACCTTTGCAGTTACTTTTTCATCCTGCGAGATGTCCGGCATTTCATTTTTAGCTGGGATTGTAGGGGCAATCTTATCATAGCCGTTTATACGTGCTATTTCTTCAATTAAATCTATTTCACGTGTTACATCATAGGCACGCCAAGATGGTACCAAAAATTTTGCGGCTGTTTCATTCCCGCCGAGCTTTTTAAACCCGAGATTTTCTAAAATTGTTATACATTTTTGAGGCTCAATTGAGCACCCAAGAATCCTTTTTACCTGCGGAAATCTTAAAGTTATTTCTATGGGATCAAGTTTATCAGTGCCTGTTTCAACTACTCCTGTAACTTTTGCATCTGCGTATTCTGTCATTAATTGCATTGCGCGCATTAATGCAGGTCTTATGGCCTCAATATCCACGCCTCTTTCATACCTTGAGCTTGCTTCACTGCGATAGCCGGCACTGCGTGAAGATTTACGGTTGGTTACGGGGGTGAAATACGCAGCTTCAAGCGCAATATTTTGGGTAGTGTTATCGATTTCAGAATTTTCACCGCCAAATACTCCGCCTAAGCACACACCTTGGTCTTTTGTAGCAATTAGGACACAATCTGTTGTAAGAGTTCTTTCAATACCGTCAAGTGTGACAAGTTTTTCACCTTCATTTGCTCTCCTTACGCATAAATATCCTTTGAGTTTGTCAAAATCAAATGCGTGTAGCGGGGTGCCATATTCAAGCATTACGTAATTTGTAATGTCTACAACATTATTTATTGCGCGCACACCGGATGCTAAAAGTCTTTTTTGCATCCAATCTGGTGAAGGTTTGATTTTAATGTCTTTTATTAAACCTATAGAATAGTATTTACATACATCATCGTCTAAAATTTCAACTTCAAATTCATTTGTAGATAAGTCTTTTGTGCATTCAATTCTGTTAAGTTTAAGAGTTCTGTCAAAAATAGCGCTTAATTCCCTTGCGATGCCCAGAACAGACATTTCATCACCCCTGTTTGCTGTCGGAGTAACTTCCAGTATATAATCTTTTTCAAAGCCAAGAACATCTTCGGCATTTTCACCAATTTTTACATCCGGAAATATTCTGTCAAGTATCAAAATACCGTCTTCTTCCTGATAATTACGTTCGGCAACCCCAAGTTCATCTGCAGAACAGAGCATGCCTTGAGATTCTACGCCTCTTATAACAGCCGCCGTCAGGGTGAACATTTCCCCTGTTTTTCTGTCTAAAACCTGGCTGCCTACGCTTGCGTATGGAACAATTTGACCTTCTTTAATATTTTGGGCTCCGCAGACTACTGTTTTAAGTCCTAATCCTGTATTAACCGTTACCAAATGTAACCTGTCGGAATTAGGGTGATTGTCTATTTTTTCAATTTTAACTGTTTTTATATTTGTAAATTTAGGCTTAACTTCTTCTACCGCTTCTACTTCTAATCCGCTCATTGTTAGCTCGTGTGCTATTTCTTCCGGCTCTTTATCCGATAAATCAACAAATTCATTTAACCAATTTAGTGATACCTGCATTTTCTTCCCTCTTTTTATATAGTGATATTTAAATTTTAGTACAAAAAGAAAAGATTGCAAAATAATTGTGTAAACAAAATTTGCATAGTGTGTACACTTGTTCTTGATAAAAATTATTTTTATGGGATAATTTTTGTGTAGCTTATAAATAGCAGAAGTACACAATATATAAAAAAGGAAAAACAAAATGGCTAGAAAAACTCCATTAGAGAAAATTAGAAACATTGGTATTGCCGCTCATATTGATGCCGGTAAAACCACTACAACAGAGCGTATTTTGTTCTATACAGGTAAAACTCACAAAATCGGTGAAGTTCACGACGGTGCTGCGGTTACCGACTTTATGGAACAGGAACGTGAAAGAGGTATTACAATTCAATCTGCCGCTGTAACAGCAACATGGAAAGGACACCAGATTAATATTATTGATACACCGGGACACGTTGATTTTACTATTGAAGTTGAACGTTCTTTGCGTGTATTAGACGGTGTTGTTGCTGTATTTTGTGCAGTCGGCGGTGTTCAATCACAATCAGAAACAGTTTGGAGACAGGCTAACAGGTATGAAGTTCCGCGTATGGTTTTTGTTAACAAAATGGACAGAACAGGTGCTAACTTCTATCGTGTAGTTGATCAAATCAGAAATCGTTTAGGCGCAAATGCCCACCCGATTAGATTGCCTATCGGTGCTGAAGATCAGTTCAAAGGACTTGTTGACCTGTTTGAGATGAAAGCATATATTTATACAAACGATTTGGGTACGGATATTCAGGTAGAAGATATTCCGGCTGATATGCAAGAAAAAGCTCAACAATACAGAGATGCATTAATTGAAGCTATTGCAGAGTGCGATGATGACATTATGATGAAATACCTTGAAGGTGAAGATCTTTCAATAGATGAGCTTAAAAAAGGCTTAAGAAAAGGTGTTTGCGACAATAAGATAGTTCCTGTAACCTGCGGTACTGCGTTTAAAAACAAAGGTGTCCAATTATTATTGGATTCAATTGTTGAATTAATGCCCTCACCGGTTGATGTAAAAGCTATCGAAGGTGAACTTGAAGACGGTACAAAAGTTGAAAGACATTCTTCTGATGATGAGCCGTTTTCAGCTCTTGCATTCAAGGTTATGACCGATCCGTATGTTGGACGTTTGACCTTCTTGAGAATATATTCCGGTAAATTAACTTCAGGATCATATGTTCTTAATGCTACAAACGGTAAAAAAGAACGTATCTCAAGACTTGTTCAGATGTATGCTGACCAGAGAATTGAAGAAAGTGAAGTTTTTGCAGGTGATATTTGTGCTGCGGTTGGCTTGAAAGATACCACAACAGGTGATACATTATGTGATGAAAAATCACCGATTATTCTTGAAAAAATGGTATTCCCTGAACCTGTAATCTCTGTTGCTATTGAACCTAAAACAAAAGCGGATCAGGATAAAATGGGTATTGCTCTTCAAAAACTTGCCGAAGAAGACCCGTCCTTCAGAGTTAAATCTGATAATGAAACAGGTCAGACAATTATTTCCGGTATGGGTGAGCTTCACTTAGACATCATTGTTGACCGTTTATTGCGTGAATTCAAAGTTGATGCTAATGTTGGTAAACCTCAGGTTGCATACCGTGAAACTATCCGCGGCAATTCAGATCAGGATTCTAAATTTATCCGTCAGTCAGGTGGTAAAGGTCAATACGGTCATGTTAAGATTAAAATTTCACCTGCTGAAGAAAATGCCGGATTTGTATTTGAAAACAAAATCGTTGGTGGTGCTATTCCTAAAGAATATATTGAACCAGCAAGGAAAGGTATGGAAGAAGCTCTTGAGGGCGGAATTTTAGCCGGATATCCTATGATAGACGTAAAAGTTGAACTCTATGACGGTTCATACCACGAAGTTGACTCTTCTGAAATGGCTTTCAAAATCGCCGGGTCTATGGCAATTAAAGAAGGCTGCCGCAAGGCTAAACCATGTATTCTTGAGCCGATGATGAAGGTTGAAATTGAAGTTCCGGAAGAAAACACAGGCGACATTATAGGTGATATTTCATCTCGTCGCGGCCGTGTTGAAGGTATGGAAATTATCGAAGGCACCGGAATTCAGAAGATAAATGCAATCGTACCTCTTGGAGAAATGTTCGGTTATGCAACTGATATTCGTTCAAAAACTCAAGGACGTGGTACATTCTCAATGGAATTCAAGTGCTATGAGCAAGTCCCTGCAAATATTGAAAAAGAAATCATTGAAAAAGCAGGAGCCGGCAAAGCATAAAATTACATTGCAGCTGTTATTAGTTGGATACAGCGGAATGTTTATATTAAGATAAAAGAGTCTTAGAAAAGACTCTTTTATTTTATATTTGATTTGTTGCCCAATAAAAAACCACTTGTCAGAAAGTGGTGTTACGAAAATTTAGTAGGAAAAGGGGGAATTTGCGGACTTAATATATAAGTCCGTGATTATAAATTAAACCTTTAGATTAACTGAAGATACTGAATGATTTCTCTACGTTTTTATCCACTACATTTTGTACGGAGTCGTATTCTGTCTGCAAGGCTTCGTGTTCGGTGTCTAATTTATTCAACTCCATATCAATAATTTGGTCTTTCTTTTCAATAGCTGCAAGGTCTTGATTATATTGTGCCTCAGCACGTGCAATTGCAGTTTCATCTTCAACTTCTTGAATTGCATCATCCTCACTTATAGTTGTTGAAACAAAAGCTTGTTCCGTTGCAGAATAGTATTCTAGAAGCAGTTTTCCTTCTGTAATCTGCTGTTCAAACCAGGAATTATCCTTGATTGTATCAGCTTCATTTTCTTCTGTATAATATCCTGCTGATAACATTTTATTAAAAATATTTCTCAAATAATCTATATAACCGCTATCAACATCATCGGCTGTTTGCAGTGCGATGTTTGCTGATGAGCCTACCGGGTTGTAGATTCCATTGGTATAATACTGGCTTGTTATAGCTACTGCGTAGTCATAAAGCTCACGCTGTTCCTGGGTTGTACCTTCATAATTAATTGCTTTGGTTTCCCCGTTTACAGTGTAAGTTGCATAACCGTTATATAATGTATTTTCACCAAATGAGGTATAACCATACTCAACCTCAGGATTACCTTCATCGTGTTCTTCATCATCAAAAGTTATACCTACAGATGTAAAATATGCATCCCAGGCTTCATGAATTTTTGTTTCAGCTTCTTCATCAGTAAGGTTACCGATGTCGGCTTGTGAATAACCTAATTCCGCAAGGAAGATGTTAAAATCACCGTTACCGGCCTCAAATGCTGCGGCTTGTTTTGCGGTAACAAGTATTTGACCTTGTGTGTTAGTAACAATGTATTGTCTTCCCAATGCAACGCTATCATAGCCGGTCATAAGACTATATGAAATGTCTGTATAATTTGCAGTAGAACCGTTAAATCCTGTGAGAACCTGTAGTTTTGTTGCTGCAAGGGCATTATTGTAATCTGTATTAATCTGTTCAGTTTCATCCGCAAGGCGCTGTTTTGAATAAGAAAGCGCTTGACCATTAGCTTCGTTATCACTTAGTCTTGCGGTAATGCTGAGCAAACGTGCCTGTCCTGCTGCCATTCCCATAAGCTTTAAGTTCCTTTCTTTTTGTCGTAACTATTTATATCTACGGATGTTTTTGTAGGGAACTTTAGTAATTTTTATAAATTTGTTAAGAAAATGTTACATGTAAAAATATTTATACTCATTAATGAATGGGCAAAAAATGTGGTATTTTACAAAATAAATAAAAGAGGGCTTTATGTTACTTTATAGCGTGGCTGCATTCTTCACAAATACCGTTTTCATCAAGTTTTCGATATTTCCAGCAGCGTTCGCATTTTTCGCCTTCAGCTTTTATTACCCAGACAGTGTAATCTTCCTCGGTATATTCATTTAATACACCAGCAGGTTTTTCATCAGTTATATATGCCTGAGAAGTAATAAAAATATTTGCCAATTCATCTTCATTATCTTTTAAAACAGTTCTGTCTGCTGCTTTTACGTATACAGCAACCTCTAGCGAGCTGCCTACTTTTTTAGCTGCTCTTAGAGGCTCAATTGCTCGAGTTACAACTTCGCGGACTTTCAAGATTTTTGCAAAATCTTCTTCCAATTGAGGGTTGTTCCACTCTTGACGTACGACAGGCCAATCTGAAAGCAAGACACTTTGCAGACCATTTCGTTGATTCTCCGGAATATTCTGCCAGATATCTTCTGCTTGATGCGGCATGACAGGAACAAGAAGTCTCACAAGTGTTTGTGAAATTTCATATAAAACAGTCTGGCATGCACGTCTTGAAATTGATTTTTTGCCTGCTGTGTACAATCTGTCTTTTACAATATCAAGATAGAATGAGCTTAAATCAACTGCCGCAAAGTTTTGAAGACTCTGGAAGTATTTGTAAAATTCATAATTTTCAAAGGCTTCAGTAACCTGTTCAATTAATTGATTTAATTTATGGAGTGCAAATTTATCAAGCGCCTTAAGCTCATCATATCGCACGTAATCTTTTTGTGGGTCAAAGTCAAACAGGTTACCAAGCAAAAATCTTGATGTATTTCTTGTCTTTTTGAAAATTTCAACAAGCTGTTTGATAATATTATCACCAATCTTTGTATCATTTCTGTAATCAACTGATGCCGCCCATAGTCTTAATACATCTGCACCGTAAGTTTTGATTATATCATCAGGTCTGATATAATTGCCTAAAGATTTTGACATTTTTCGTCCATCCTCACCAAAAACAAATCCGTGGGTAAGAACAGATTTATAAGGTGCTTTACCTTGAGTTGCGACTGAGGTTAAAAGTGATGATTGAAACCAGCCCCTGTGTTGGTCTGAACCTTCAAGGTACATGTCAACAGGTGTGTGGCCCAATTCATCTGAGCGTTTTTCTACAACGGCACGCCAGGTTATGCCTGAATCAAACCAAACATCCATAATGTCATTTTCTTTAGTGAAACAATGTGTTTTACCGCATTTCGGACACTTGAAACCTGCGGGTAAAAGTTCTTCTGCGCTGTATTTTACCCAGGAGTCGGAACTTTCTTTTTCGAATATTTTTGCGACATTCTCAATGGTTTCATCTGTTACGATTACTTCACCACATTCTTTACAGTAGAACACAGGTATTGGAACGCCCCATGCACGCTGGCGTGAAATACACCAGTCGGAGCGTCCTTCTACCATATTTGAAATTCTAGCTTCTCCGCTTGCAGGAATCCATTTTATTTTTTTAATTTCTTCAAGTGTTTTTTGTCTGAATTTATCTACTTTTACAAACCATTGTGGTGTAGCACGGTAAATAACCGGATTTTTACACCGCCAGCAATGCGGATAGCTGTGTTGAATATCTTGTTTTGTCAGTAATGCTCCGCATTTCTCAAGTTTTTCAATTACAACGGAATTTCCTTTGTAATAAGGAATTCCTTCTAAATCTTTATCTTGAACCTGTTCTGTCCAGATACCTTTTGAATCCAGCGGGGAAAATACTTCAATTCCATATTTCAAGCCGACTTCATAGTCTTCAAGACCATGTCCCGGGGCAGTATGGACTGCACCTGTTCCGGCATCAAGTGTTACATGTTCACCTAAAATTATCGGGGATTTTCTGTCAACAAGAGGATGATTTGTCTTGAGATGCTCCAAATCAGCGCCTGTACAAGATCCTATTACGTTAATATCCTTTTCTTCCCAAGATGCATCAGCTAAAAATTTTGCAAGTAATTCTTGAGCTGCAATATAAATATCACCTCTGTACTCAAAGAATGTGTATTCAAATTTAGGGTGCATTGATATTGCCATGTTGGAGGGGATTGTCCAGGGGGTTGTTGTCCAAATTACCGCATAAACATCTTTTCCCTTTGTATCGACAATTTTATTGATTTTTTCGGTGGATTCTTCATCAAATTTAAATCTTACATAAATAGATGTAGATGTGTGGTCAGCGTATTCAACTTCAGCTTCTGCAAGGGCGGTTTCGCAAGATGCACACCAATAAACGGGTTTTAATCCCTTTTCAATGTAACCTTTTTTATACATTTCACCGAACACCCGAACCTGTTCGGCTTCAAATTCCGGGTTAATTGTTAAATAAGGATGTTCCCAGTCACCCCATACGCCAAGTCTTTTAAATTCGGATTCCTGACCTTTTAAATTTTTGTGAGCAAATTCGCGGCATTTTTCACGTAACTCCAGAGGACTGAGAGCGCTCCTGCCGCCTTTAATGTTTTTTACAACGGCATTTTCAATTGGTAGCCCGTGACCGTCATAACCAGGTATATATGGGGCGTAAAATCCCTTTTGGGATTTGTATTTGATTAAAATGTCTTTTAAAATTTTATTTAAAGCTGTTCCTACGTGGATTTTTTCGGAGCTTAAATACGGCGGGCCGTCGTGCAGTACAAAACTATTAGCCTTATCTCGCCGGCTAACGTTTTTTTCATAAACATGTAGATCTTCCCAAAATTTTTGTGTTTGCAATTCTTTTACTGTTGCATTAGCCCTCATTTCAAGGGTGGTCTGCGGTAAATTAAGTGTGTTTTTGTAGTCTGTTTTTATTTGTTCGCTCATTCTAGTCCTCTATTCGTAACTTTTTCGTAAATATTTTTTATCCCGGAAAAATCCCATTCCAGTTTATCGTGGTCTGTTTCATCAATAAATTTTCTCATTTTATTATAGTCAAAGGCATTTTCCCATCGTGAAATAACAACAGTAGCAACACAGTTACCTATAAGGTTTACAGTTGTCCTTCCCATATCAAGTATCTGGTCAATGCCTAAGAGTATTGCAACCCCTAAGATAGGAATGTTAAAGCTTGCAAGAGTTCCGGCAAGAACTATCAATGAAACTCTTGGAACACCTGCTATACCTTTACTGGTAAGCATTAGTGCAAGCATCATAATTATCTGTTGGTTTACGTCAAGATGAATTCCTACAATTTGAGACGAAAATATAACTGCCATTGCAAGATAAAGAGTACTTCCGTCGAGGTTGAAAGTATAACCTGTGGGCATTACAAAACCTACTATATTTTTAGGTACTCCGAATTTTTCCATAATTTCTATTGCTTTTGGAAAAGCTGCTTCAGAGCTTGCCGTGGTAAAGGCCAGAATTGCAGGCTCCTGAATTGTTTTAATAAGGTTTCTGAAAGATATTCTTGCGTATTTGCAGGCAATAAATAGAACCAATAAAACGAAAACTGCTAATGCCGTATATAATGAAAAAATCACTTTAGCATAATTTTTTAAAATAGAAAGCCCGTTGTCGCCAACAGTTGATGCAATAGCCCCGAAGATACCAAGTGGCGCAAAATACATTACATATTCTGTAAATTTAAACATAATTTGGGATACGGAATTTAAAACATCCATTACAGGTTTTGCGGCTTTTCCGACAGTACACATAGCAATTGCAAAAAATATTGAAAATACCACTATTTGTAACAAGTTGCCATCAGACATTGCTTGAACAATACTTGTCGGAAATATATTCATTATCATATCGGAAATAGAAGTATGGGCGCTTGTTGCCGCCATTAAATCCGCCTCATGGAGAAGTCTTTGATTAGAGGTAACATCTGATACAAACCCCAGACCGGGTTTGAATATATTTGCCATAGTCAAGCCTATAATAAGTGCTAGAGTTGTTACTATCTCAAAATAAATAACAGTCTTAATCCCGATTTTACCAAGACTTTTAATATCACCATGACCTGCAATCCCAACCACAAGTGTTGCAAACAGCAATGGTGCAATAATCATTTTAACCATACGCAGGAAGATTACAGCAAAAGGACGCATCTTTACTGCAATATCCGGAGCAAAATGTCCAACCAGAACACCTAGTATGAGTGCTATAAATATTAAGGCTGTAAGTTTTGAATGTTTCAAAAGAAATTTCCTCTTACAACATTATATTACAAACATGCAAAAGCTGAAAGTATAATTCAAAAAAGTTAAAATGTTTTTAGTTTATTTACGCTAAGATTACAGTAATTCTTTTAAATAATTGGGTAATGCAAAGCGTGCAAGGTGGTAAGCCTTGTTGTAAATTTTACAGTTTTTTGTAATTTCTTCGCAGCGTCTTTCATCAATATAAGAAAGAGGTTCTACATTTTGAGAGCAAAAAGCCCATGCCCAGTATCCACCGGGATATGTCGGTATGTTTGATGTATAGGTTGAACATATCGGAAATACTTTTTTCAACAAATCATACATTTTTTTAATTTCCTCTTTATTTACAAATGGTGATTCTGATTGTGCAACCATTATACCGTTTTCTTTAAGAGAATTTTTCACATTCGTATAGAATTCTTCGGTGAATAAGCCTTCACCTGGTCCCATAGGATCTGTAGAATCAATTAAAACAATGTCAAATTCATTTTTCTTATCTTTAATGTACTCAATAGCATCATGGACAAGAATTTCAACTTTAGGATCATCCAGCGCACAGGAGATAGTCGGAAGATATTTTTTGCAGGCATCAATTACCTTTCCGTCAATTTCACAGAGTACAACACGTTCGACAGTATCGTGTTTCAATACTTCTCGAACAGTTCCGCCGTCACCACCGCCTATTACGAGAACGGATTTAGGATTTTTATGAGTCATCATTGGAATATGTGCAATCATCTCGTGATAATGATATTCATCCCCTTCGGTTGTCATCATTAAATCATCAAGAGTTAAAACCCGTCCCAGCGAGCTTTCTGTTTCAAAAACTTCTACTTTTTGAAATTCTGACTGTTCGGAAAATAGTACTTTCCCTGCCTTAATTGCAATGCCGAAACCTGATGGCGTAATCTCATGATAATATCCGTTTTCTATCCCGTTTTTCATTAGTTTTTATCTCCCATAATGTGTATATGCAGGTGGAAAACTTCCTGCCCTGCCTCTTTTCCTGTATTGATAAGTGTTTTATATGATTTTAAACCTGCAGTTAGTGCGGCTTTTTTTACTGTCATCATAAGCTCGCCCAGCAAGTCTTTATCATCAAGCTCATTTAATGATGCAACATGAACTTTAGGTACAACAAGCATATGTACTGGAGCTTTAGGGTTAATGTCATTAAACACAACCGCGTTTTCAGTTTCAAGAATAAATTCCGTCCCAAAATCGCCATTTATAATTTTACAAAAAATACAATTATCTTCCATAAGCTTACCTCTTTGGATTAATTTTATAACAGACACTGAAAAAAGCAAATTTTTTAAAAAATTGTTAAACGACTTGCCAATATATTTTTTGTAGGCTACAATGGTATTATTAAACTTGGGAGGAATTAATGCCGAAGCCAGCGGAACAATTCGACAGAAGGCAATATTATGCGGAAGTATATAAAACTTATCCCAAAATTAGTGAAGTACGTCCTTTAAGAACGTATGACAGGTCTGCGCACCAATATTCACATTTGCAGGCAAATAAAAAGAAAGTCAAGATTAACAATATTCTGCATAAAATTATTTCAACAGCGTTTTTTGCAATAATTGCATGTTTTGTTTTGCCATTAGGCTTTCAGCGTGTAACAATGTCAATGCTGCACGGATCACCATATCCACAAATAAAAACGGATTATCATGCTTTGAGGTTTCCCACAACAGATTACCTTGCAAATGATTTGCTGTTTAACCAGAGGTATTTAACCGGTGTAGAAGTTAAAAAGCCTCAAATGCAAAAGATTTCTGAAACATACAGAATGGGGGATCTTGAAAACAGTCTTAAAAATTTAATGGCGCAGTATCCCTCAATTTATCCGGCTGTTTATGTCTGGCAGTATGAAACCGAAAAATTTGCTGATATAAATGCGTCTGAAATTTTTTCTGCTGCAAGTATTATTAAAATTCCTGTTCTAATTGAGCTGTTTAAATCAATTGAAGCAAAACAGTT
>CAYYAG010000003.1:8943-11408 GCA_964470005.1 uncultured Muribaculaceae bacterium | reverse complement strand
TTATTAAAATTCCTGTTCTAATTGAGCTGTTTAAATCAATTGAAGCAAAACAGTTATCATTGGATGATAAAATGATTCTGACGGATTACTACAGGGCGGAAGGCTCAGGCAGTTTACAGTTTAAAGCGGAAAATTCCAACTGGACAATAGATAATCTTGCAAGAATTATGATAACAGAATCTGACAATTCCGCAACAAATATGCTGATGTCAAAAATCGGTTCTATGGTTGATATAAATAGAGCTGTCAGGAACTGGGGATTGAATAGCACTTATATACAGACCTGGCTGCCGGATTTGACCGGAAATAACCATACAACTGCGCGAGATTTGGCGACCATGCTTTATAATATTGATAATAACCCGAAGTTTCTTGGTATATCTTCACGTGAAAAAATCTTTGATTATATGGGGCATGTTCACAACAACAGGTTAATTCAGGCCGGACTCGGATCCGGAGCTTTATTTATACATAAAACCGGAGATATAGGTAAAATGCTTGGTGATGCCGGAATTGTATTTACTCCAAATGGTAAAAAATATATTGTCGTAATTCTCGCAAACCGTCCGCATAACTCTGTTTTGGGTAAAGACTTCATAGTAAAAGCGTCTGAAATTATCTATAATCATATGGTGAGATAATGCTAAAGGATCTTCTGGATGCAAAAAAATGTTTTAAGCTCGTCTGCGGAGCCGGAAATGAGGATGCAAAAGAGGTTGAAAAGCTTGTTGCATTGTATGCAAAAGCGGGGTGCCGATTTTTTGATTTGTCTGCCACCGATGAAGTCATTGATGCAGCAAAGAGGGGACTTGAAGCGGTGCACGTTAATGATGCTTATTTATGCGTAAGTGTCGGGATAAAAAATGATCCGCACGTGAATAAAGCTGTTGTGGATTATGAAAAATGTATTTCCTGCTATTCATGTGATAATGTTTGCCCACAAGGTGCAATAAAAGAGGCAAAGATCAAAAAGTATAAATGTATCGGCTGCGGAAGATGTGCAAAAATTTGCCCCGAAGGTGCGATCTCTTATGTTTCAGAAGAAAAGGATTTACGAGAAGTTTTACCGCAGATTATTGAAAAAGGTATTGACTGTATAGAGCTTCATGCAATGGGATTGGATGATGACGAAATTTGGCAAAAGTGGGTGTATATAAATGAAATTTTTGACGGGGTTTTGAGTTTATGTACAAGCCGCGGGAAATTAAGCGATGAAAAACTTGTTGAGCGTGTTAGGAAACTTACCGAGATTAGAGAGCCGTATACAACTATTATTCAGGCGGACGGATTTCCGATGAGTGGAGGAAAAGACGATTATAAAACTACTTTACAGGCCGTTGCAACCGCTGAAATTATTCAAAATGAAAATTTACCGGTGTATCTGCTGCTTTCAGGCGGGACAAATTCTAAAACTGCTAATCTTGCAAAATTGTGTGATATTAATGCAAACGGAATTTCTGTTGGTTCATATGCCCGCAAGATTGTCAAAAAATATGTAGATTGTGAGGATTTTCTTACTAATAAATATAAATTTGACACAGCATTGGGTCTTGCCAAAAACCTCATTGAGGTATCAATGTTAGGCTGATTTTATTACCTGTTAAATTGTGTTAGAGTTTTGGAATGCCGTTTTGCCTTAATAAAAACTGATGTAAAATTGTAATCTTGTTCATGTTTTTGAGATGGAACTAATAGCAGACTATGGAGGTTAATGTGGCAGAATATATGTGTATCGATTCGTATGTCTATATGAAAATGCGGATATTCAGGTTGTTCATAGAAAGAAATTCGTTTTAATAAGAAATAGAGCAAAGGAGTACTCGTGGTGTTCCTTTGTTAATATATGTAACAATATAATGATATTTATGGCAAAAATTATTTATTAGGTGTGTTAATGCTCGTGGAAGGTAAAAATATTTATATTTGAAAGGAATAAAATGTCAATAGTAGCAATTCCAGGATTTGATGTTAAAAAAATAGGAAAAGACAAATATTCAATTGCGGTTACCAATGGAAATATGGGTGCAGCGGTTGTAAATAAAGAACAGTTAAAACATATTGCAGATATTTATGGTGTACCCGTAAAAGATAATTCAAAGTCTAAAAAAGTTGCTGTTGGTATTGCATCTGGTTTGCTTGCCGCCGGTGCAATTGTAGCCGGAGTTGTTTATCGTAAAAATATAGGTAAATTTTTTAATGGATTGAAAGATTCAAAGTTGGGCGAAATGGCTAAATCAGTTGGTGAAAAAGCTGCTGAAGGTTTTAATTCATTAAAAAATACTGCTTCCAATGGCGCAAATGTAATTAAAGAAAAAGGCATTAAGTGGTATAATAAAGCCGTTGATTTTGTTAAAAGAACCTCGAAAACTACTAAAGAATTTTTTGTAAATGGTTGGGGAAATTTGACAGATAATTTTAAAAAAAGTGTTTAACAAATCTGATAATGTGAAATAGGAAAAATAAAG
>CAYYAG010000003.1:0-8843 GCA_964470005.1 uncultured Muribaculaceae bacterium | reverse complement strand
TAATTTTAAAAAAAGTGTTTAACAAATCTGATAATGTGAAATAGGAAAAATAAAGGAAAATAAAAAAACACTACCTCAAAGGTAGTGTTTTTTTATGGTATAATCTTCTGGTGAGGAATTATGATAACTGAAACCGAAAAATTAACCGTAGCAGATATTGTTAAAAGTACAAACCTTCAGCATATAGCTATTATTATGGATGGGAACCGCCGCTGGGCTAAAGAAAGAAATCTTCCGTCCGCATTTGGTCATAAAAAGGGCGTTGAAGCTTTGAAAGCATCACTGAAAGCCTGCCATAAATTTGGTATAAAATATTTAACTGTCTATGCATTTTCAACTGAAAACTGGAACAGAAAGCCTGAAGAAGTTGCATTTTTAATGGATTTGCTTGCCAGTACTATAAAAGATGAGTTGCAAGAACTTCATGAAAACGGTGTTGTGATTAACTTTATTGGAGATCTGTCAAAACTAAATTCAAAGCTGCAAAATATTTTGAATGGTGCAATGGATTACACAAAAAATAATACTGGTGTAAGGCTACAGATAGCATTTAATTATGGTGCACGTGATGAAATAGTTAATGCTGTAAAAAATATAATTGAAAAAGGCGTTAAAACGGAAGATGTAAATGAAGATTTGATATCAGGAGAACTCTATACAAAAGGTGTTCCGGATCCGGATCTATTAATCAGAACAGGCGGAGAAATGCGGGTGTCAAATTATCTGCTCTGGCAGATAGCATATTCTGAGATTTGGGTAACAAAACTCTTTTGGCCAGAATTTGATGAAGAATTATTAGCAGATGCAATTTTAGAATTCGGGCAAAGACAAAGAAGGTATGGTAAATAATGAAAATTGTTTTTGCAACAGGAAATCTTAATAAATTAAAAGAAATTAATGAGATTGCAAAAGGGAGTGGGATTGAATTTATATTACCCGGAGAAGGTTTTGCGCCTGTTGAGGACGGCAGCACATTCGAGGAAAATGCTTATAAAAAAGCAAAAGAGGCAAACAGGGTTTCAAAAATGATTTCTCTGGCAGATGATTCCGGGCTGTGTGTTGAGGCATTAAACGGTGCGCCGGGATTATATTCGGCCAGATACGCAGGCACACAGCAGGAAAAAATTGATAAGATATTGGCAGAACTTGAACCTTTTTCAAATAGAAAAGCAAAATTTGTTTGTGCTATGGCATTATTAGATAAAAACGGAGAAATTTTACATATTTCAAAAGGTGAATGCCATGGGAGTATAGCCCGTAAACAATCAGGAACAGGGGGATTTGGATATGATCCTGTATTCGTTGCAGAAAATACAAACGTAACTCTGGCCGAAATGTCTGAAGAAGAAAAAAATAGTATTTCTCATCGCGGAAAAGCCTTAACTGATATGCTTGCTTTTATTCGTTCAATTGTTTAATTTTTTATATTGTTTTACTATTGCAATGTTTATTTTTTTTTGTTACGATTTTTAATACAAAACAAAGATTTCTATCAGGGGAGAGTCAATGAAAAAAAATATAATTATTGTATTAATAGTTGTTTTTGCGGCAATTTTTCTGAGGTATATTTCAGGTGTTGTGAGTGAATATATTAATACTAAAAAGATGAGAATGCAGCCTGCTCCGAGTGTTCAGGTAGAATCAATAGGTGAGGAAGAAATAATCAGAAGTTTTCAGGCTCCGGGTCGTGTAACATCAAAGTATCAGGTTAATGTACTTGCGCGTATTTCCGGATATTTACAAAAAAGCTATTTTAAGGAAGGCGATTATGTTAAAGAAGGGCAGGTATTATTTCAAATAGAACCTAATGAATTCATAAATACTGTAAATGTTGCAAAAGCTAATGTCGAGAATACAAAGGCTCAACTTGAATATGCGGAAAAACAACTTATTCGTGCCAGTGAGCTTGTAAAAAAAGATTACATTGCCAAAGCACAGTATGATCAAATATTATCAGAAAGAGATGCCCTGAGGGCACAGTTTGCATCTGCACAGGCTTCTTATCAGGATAGCCAGAGGAATTACGGATATACAATGGTAAAATCTCCTGTTAACGGCAGGGTTGGTATTATTACCGTAACGGTTGGCAACTATGTATCTCCTTCTTCAGGAGCTTTAACAACTATTAACAGTACAGATCCGATTTATGTGACATTCCCGCTTGACTCAAATGATTTTGATGCTCTTGCAAAAGCAGATATGGATAACTACAAAAACAGAAAAGTCGAATTGTATTTTAATAACGGTGAAAAATATGATTTGGATGGTGTGCAGGACTTTTTGGATAATAAAATTGATCAGACAACAGGTACTGTCACCCTTCGTGCAACATTTAAAAATCCTAACAACAGACTCCTGCATGGTGAATTTGTTACTGTTAAATTGTATTCAAATAATAAAGTAAAAGTTCCTGTAGTTCATCAGACTGCGGTGCAGGAAAATCAGGCAGGTAAATATGTTTATAAGCTGGATGATAAAGATTTGCCCCAGCTAACATATATAAAAGTCAGTCAGCAAACGGGTGATTATTGGGTGGTAACGGAAGGTTTAAATATCGGGGACAGGGTAATTACCGATGGTCTTCAAAAGGTAACCCCGGGTCATCCTGTAACTATTGTTACTCCGGAGGAGATGGCAAAAATTAAACAAATGCAATCGAAAAAGGATAAATAATGGCAGAAAACTCAGGAAATTTATTTATAAAACGTCCAAAACTTGCTATCGTAATCTCGTTGGCTATTATTTTGGCAGGTATGCTTATGATAACAACGCTGCCATTAGAGGAATACCCGTCAATTACGCCTCCTCAGGTTGTTGTTACTGCAACTTATTCAGGGGCAAGCTCAGATGTTGTGGAATCAACTATTGCTGCACCTGTCGAAGCCCAGTTAAATGGTGTTGAAAACATGATTTATATGTCGTCAACATCCCAGAACGGATCTTATCAGCTAACACTATATTTTGATATAGGTTCTGATCCTGATATGGCAGTTGTAAACGTCCAAAATCAGCTGCAACTTGTTACTCCGCGATTGCCGGAAGAAGTTAGGCGATACGGTTTGACTGTAAAAAAATCTACCGGCGGTCCGGGTATTTTGATGATATCTGTCAATTCTCCTACTGGGACTTATGATAATCTTTATATTGCCAATTATGCATCAATTTATATTAAGGATGAACTTGCACGTATAAAAGGTGTGGGTAAAGTTCAGGTATTCGGCTCTACGGAATATTCAATGAGAATCTGGCTTGATGCAAATAAAATGGCAAGTCTGGGCGTATCAACAAGTGAAGTTTCCGCAGCCGTAGAGGCACAAAATACCCAGACTCCGGCAGGTGATATTGGTGTTGAACCAATGAAAGATCCTCAGATGATTAAGCTTACAATGCGTACGCGCGGCCGTCTTGAAGATCCTAAAGAGTTTGAAGAAATTGTTGTCAGATCAAAGCCTGACGGTTCTCAAATTAAACTGAAAGACATTGCACGTGTTGAACTCGGTGCTGAAAGTTACTCATATTTTTCAAGAATTGGCGGCAAAAATGCTGCAATTATATCAGTAAGTCAATTACCGGAAGCAAATGCTATTGATTTGTCCAATAAAATTCAAAAGAAAATGCAAGAATTAAGCAAAGGATTTCCGCAGGGTATTGAGTATGAGATTCAGCACGATGAAACGGAATTCGTAAGAGAATCCATTAACGAAGTTATCCATGCAATTACTCTTGCAATAATACTTGTAGGCCTGGTAACTTATATGTTCTTAGGCAGTATGCGTGCTGCATTTATACCATTTTGCGCAATACCTGTTTCATTAATTGGCGTATTTATATTCATGAATCTATTAGGGTTTTCTATTAACCTATTAATATTATTTGCGCTTGTATTGGCGGTAGGTTTGGTTGTAGACGATGCGATTGTTGTTTTGGAAAATACTCAGCGTCATATTCAGGAAGGCAAGGATAAGAAAACAGCAACAGAGGTTACAATGCAAGAAGTTTTTGGTGCTGTTTTGGCTACTTCTCTTGTTTTGATGGCTGTATTTGTTCCGGTATCTTTTATGGCAGGTATTACGGGTCAGATGTTTAGACAATTTGCCCTGTGTATTGCATCGTCTATTGGTCTGTCAACACTTGTTGCATTGACATTATCTCCTGCGCTTTGCTCTATGATTTTGAAATCAGGTGATGAAAAAGCGGATTTTGTATTTATTCAAAAGTTTGATGAATGGTTTAATAGCGTACGAGACAAATATCTTGAAGGAGCAGGTATATTTATTAACTCTGCCAAACTGACACTCGGCATACTTTTAGGTATAGTCGTCTTTGTTCTTTTTATGTTCAAGATTATACCTACCGGCTTTTTGCCGTCAGAAGACAGAGGTGCAATATTTACGCAAATTCAGCTGCCTGACGGATCATCAGCATCCAGAACGAGTATGGTTGCAACGGAAATTGAAGAAAGAATCTTAAAAATAAAAGGTGTAGAAACAACTATTACAATGGTTGGTTTTAACGGTGAAAACACCGCATTTATAGTTTCACAACTGGAACCGTGGTCAAAGCGTAAAGCAAAAGCTGAGTCGGCTGAAGGTATTTTAAGTATAATGAGAAGTGAATTTTCAAACTATCCTTCTGCAACGATAGCATCATTCTCACCTCCTGCAATTTCAGGTTTGGGTATGTTTGGCGGGTTTGAATACCAGTTGCTGGACAAAGGCAATAGAAATGCACAGGAACTTTATGACGAAGCTTTGAAGCTTCTTGCTGCCGCAAATGAAGATCCGAATTTTACGATGGTTTATACATCTTTTACCTCTAATATGCCCCAATTGTTGTTAAACGTTGATGTTGCAAAAGCAATGGCGCAAGGGGTTGAGGTATCAGAGATTTATAATGCGCTGGGTGCATATTTTGGCAAAACATACATAAATGACTTTAACAAATATGGGCGTGTATATCGTGTTTATATGCAGGCTGATGCGGACTTCAGGGCACGTCCGGGTGATATTGATAAAATCTTTGTGAAAAACAATTATGGTACTATGGTTCCGATAACAGCAGTATTAAAAATAGATAATATTGTGGGTCCATACAGTAGAACAAGGTTTAACCTCTATCCTGCGATTACCATAAACGGATCTGCACGTGAGGGTGTATCATCAGGTCAGGCAATGGCAATTATGGAAAGATTATCTGATGAAGTTCTGCCAAAGGATATGGGTTATGCGTGGTCAGGTACTTCACTTCAGGAAAAGGAATCTTCAGGACAGATAGGGCCTATTTTAGCTATGTCAATAGTCTTTGTATATTTATTTCTTGTAGGGCTGTATGAAAGCTGGATGCTGCCTATTGCAGTACTTTTGGTATCTCCGGTAGCGCTTGTAGGGGCGTTATTCTTCCAGTATGTTGCAGGGTATTCACTTGACCTGTATTCGCAAATCGGGCTTGTAATGCTTTTAGGATTAAGTACAAAGCAGGCAATTTTGATTATTGAATTTGCAAAAGATGCACACGAAGCAGGGCTGCCAATTCGTGAAGCAGCCACCCAGGCGGCCAGATTAAGGTTCCGTGCTGTTATGATGACAAATATAGCATTTATTCTGGGGTTGCTGCCTCTGGTATTTGCAAAAGGTGCTGGTGCAGCCAGCCGCCATTCCGTAGGTATGACGGTGTTCGGCGGTATGATAGCTGTTGCATTTATCGGTACATTCCTCGTGCCGGCATTTTATGTGATAATTGAGGAAATGAAGGTCAATATAGCAAGAAAAGTCAACAAAAAAGGTAAAAAATAATGCTGAAAAAATTTTTACTTATTAATATAATAACCTTTATGAGTATTTTTCCGGTACTTGCTCAAGAAAATATCGGCAATAATATTCAAGAGCAAGAATACCCGCAATCTGAAAAGGTTTTACCCCAAAGTACCGGCAGTTCCGACTATATTATTTCCGGTTCTGTTGAAAAAAATATAGATTTAACTCTTGAAAATTGTATTGAGTTAGCCCTTGGCAATAACCCGCAGATTAATGCCGCTTTTCAGGATATTTTGGCATCAGATGCCAGAATAAAGCAGGTATGGTCAAATTATTTTCCTCAGATTAGCTGGCAAACAGGTTATACAAAAATAAGACAACTGCAATTGTCTGATGCCTTGGGGCAGAACTTGACGTTTAATTATTTTGTTTTAGGTCAGGTAACACTCCAGCAGATGTTGTATGACTTTGGTGTAACCCAAAATCAAGCTACAATAAAACGTTTGGACTATGAAGGCTATAAAGCTTCCCTGACATCTGTTATAAATGATGTTATTTATCAGACAAAAGATGCTTATTTTGCATTGCTATACGCTTATGAAAATCGTCGTGTGGCTCAGGATACTGTTGATAAATTCCAACTGTTTTATGATCAGGCAAAAGCTTTCTATGAGATAGGTATGAATCCGAAAGTCGATGTTACTATTGCTGAATCAAATTTGAGCAGTGCAAAACTTAAGCTTATTCAGGCAGACAATGCCGTAAACCTTGCTATTGCAAAGCTTAATAATGTTATGGGGGTTCCGTTTATTGAGAAGTATAATGTTATGGATAAATTACAGTATCAGCCGTTGAACTTAACATTCAGTGCTGCTGTTGATATTGCACGTGAGGCAAGACCGGAGCTCAGGCTTGCAGAAATTAAGGTTGAAACTGCAAACCAGACCTTAAAATTGGTTAAAAAGTCTTTCTACCCGACACTTTCTCTTGAAGGGCAGGTACAAATCGGTGGTAAAAGCTGGACATCCAATTACGGTTATAACCTTGGCGGATATTTGAATTTTCCTACAGTAAACGGTATGTTGCTTCGAAATGAAATAAAAGAGGCTAGATATCTGTATGATAAAGAACTTGCTAATGCTCAAAATACCCAGAATGAAATTTATTTGGAAATTCAAAATGCTTTTCTTACACTGGAAGAAAAGAAAAATCAAATGCCTGTAGCGCTTTTGCAGGTAAAACAAGCTAAAGAAAACTATGAGCTTTCCTATGGCAGATATAGAGTTGGTGAAGCAAGTCCGACTGAATTAAAAGACTCACAAATTATGTATGAAACAGCTCAGCTGACATACTATCAAGCACTATATGAATACAATTCTGCGAAGGCAGGACTTGAAAAGGCAGTCGGTAAGAATATTATATCGGATGAAGATGTAATTGAGCTCGAACAGTAATAGTATAAAAATTACAAGCCAATAATCGTATGCTTTTACCAAATATTTTAAAGTATGGGTAACTTGTAAATCAACTGTGAGGGGCTGTAGTGCGGATTATCTTTTTTGTAAATAAATCTTAACAAATACTCTCTGAAAAAAGCAATTTTTTGGAATTTATATACTTTATATATACAAGAAGAGATTTAAGAAAGAGAGCAAAAAATGATTCAAACAGCAGCTAATTCCCATAATGACACGTCAGGAAACGGTCAGTTTGGTGCTTTAACTAGAAAAAGAAAAGGTAACAAAAGAAAATCTAATACAGGTTTTTCTATTGAAGATTATTGTTATTTAGACAAATCCGATAGAAGAATGCGTTTTAATAATTCAAGAGATCCGATTTATTATGTATTTGACTGTATTGAAAACCGGCCAATTAAAGTATTGGCAAAAGAATTTGTAAAAGATTCATTCTTCGAAATTGCTAACTTTGTTTCAAAAGTTGTTGCGTAAATCAATTAGGAAAACGGGATAAAAAAAAACGGCTCCAACCGTTTTTTTTTGTGGTATAATTACTTTGAAAGGTTGGTAAAATGCAAAAAATAGTATCAGGAATGAGACCAACGGGGAGATTGCATCTCGGGCATTACCTGGGTGTTATACAGAATTGGGTTGATTTGCAAAATAATAATGACTGTTACTTTTTTGTTGCTGATTGGCATGCATTAACTACCAAATACGATAATACAAAAGATTTACGCAGTGATGTTGTTGATGTTGTTATAGATTGGCTTGCTTCAGGTATTAATCCTGAAAAGTCAACAATATACGTGCAGTCATTAATTCCGGAAATTGCAGAGTTAAATATATATTTAAGTATGGTTACTCCGCAAAACTGGGTCGAGCGTGATCCTACCTTGAAGGATATGGCAAAAATTCTGCGTACAAAAGAAGCTTCAAATTCTCAAATAAGTTACGGACTTATGGGCTATCCGGTTCTGATGAGTGCGGATATTATGATGCTTAATGCAACGGCTGTTCCGGTTGGTGTTGATCAAGTCGCGCATATTGAAATTACACGCGATATTGTTAGAAGGTTTAATAATATATACAAAACGGATTTATTTAAAGAACCTCAGCCATTGCTGAATCACTGTGCCCTAATATGCGGGCTTGACGGAAATAAAATGAGTAAGTCTTATAATAATGATATAAAAATTTCGGATACAGAAGAAGTTACTGCCAAAAAAATTATGACGGCGATTACTGATAGAAGCCGTTTACGTCGTGATGATCCGGGACATCCGGATGATTGTGAAGTGGCGTTTAAGTATTGGCAAATTTTTGGCACAACAGAACAGGTTGATACGGTCAAGTGTGAATGTGAAAAAGGCTTACGCGGTTGCGCCGATTGTAAAAGGCATTTGGGTACACTCGTAAATGAACGTTTACTTGAAATACGCGAACGCAGAAGATATTATGAATCTCACCCGGATGAGGTGTCGCAGATTATTCGTGAAGGTTCTGATAGAACACGCTGCGAAGCACAAAAAGTTTTAAAAGAAGTTAGAAAGATTATTGGAATGTATTAGGAGGATAGGAATGAAAGAATTAAAAAGGATCCAAAGCGGGGGGGGGCGAGTCCTCTAAGCAG
>CAYYAG010000002.1:52384-57841 GCA_964470005.1 uncultured Muribaculaceae bacterium | reverse complement strand
ACACCATACACATCAAAGAAAAATCTGATAGTCGATGACATTACAAGTGAACGGAGCTCCCTCGTCTCCGGTGAACGCCAGTAATCCTTAAACTTCTGTTTTTGAGATTTTGATAAATTTTCATAATTGTCAAAGAATTCTTTCATTTCTTCCGAAACATGCAATTTTTCAAGAACAACCGAATTAATTTCACCCATATATTTCGCAACAAAGTTTAAGGACTCTGAATCTTTTATATTACGTTTTTTCAGAAGTTTTTGAGTTTCTTTTTGGTCTCCCATACCTTCAATTAATGCGTCGGAAAGTTTATCAATTTCCCAATCCTTTATATTTTCAAAGCGATTTTTAGGCCGATATACAGCAGTATTTTCACTATTTTTATTGCCTTTGGATAAAGAAGTGTTTCTTACACCTTCAACCTTTCGCGGAATATAAACATAAGGAAAATCCTCGCGCGTCGCAACAAATGATTTCCAAAAATCCTTTTTCGGGAAATGTATTCCAAATGCCTTAAGGTCTGAATACTGAATGTCACTCAAACCTTTATAAGCTACACTTTTATCCCTGTGAAAATCTTTATTTATTTCTTTTAGCGTTTTGCCTTCAATATAAATTTTTTTAAGAATATACATACCAAGATCGTCTTTACCGTTTTTAAACAGCGACTTATCGGCATATTCAGCATCTGCACGCATTAAAGCCAGTTCACCAAGCAGTCCGGTTCTTGATTTTTTTGAGGATTTTGAATGTAAGTCCTGAAACAAAGGTTCATCAGGATAAGCCGCCTTTACTTCCTCTAAAGTCTGCATATCGGCAATTGCGCCAAAAACTTCCTTCATGGCTTGTGCAGGCGGAATTGTTTTTCTAAAGGCATAGTTCTTTTGATCGTAAATATAATTGTAAAGCGTCTTTGGCATACCATTCTTATTAAAATCCTGTTCATAAAAATTTTCAGGAGTTCTGAATAACCTTCCGCCAAAAGATATATTAAAATCTTTGTAAGCAAACGGCTTATATGAATAATCTAATGATGACTCCTTATTACTCTCATGTTTATTTTGTTGCCGGGGATTTTGATATGATTTTATTATAGGGTTAAAGTATACCTTCATTTATAATTACCTTTCATACTATACTATATATCTGTTTAAATGCAGGCAAATATTTTTTTGCTATATTAAAAAAATAATTTTAATATATTTTAACATTTTTATGATAGGATATTTAAGTAAGGGAATGAAAAGTATGTTTGATGTAATAACAATTGGAAGTGCGACAATGGACGTGTTTGTTGAAAGTGATGACGCAAACATTGTATCCGTATGCAGAAAAGACAAAAAAACAGAATTTATGAGTTATCCATATGGCTCAAAGCTGGAGATTACCGCATTTGATTCTCAAGTTGGCGGAGGCGGCGTTAATACTGCAGTTAATTTTGCCAATTTGGGTCTTAAAACAAGTGCTATATTCAAAGTAGGAAATGACATATACTCAAAAGGTATTTTTAAATCCTTTGAAAACAAAAATGTTGATCTTTCAAACGCAATCCAACGTGATGATGTAAGTACCGGTTTTTCAATCATACTTACAAGCTTTGAAGGTGATAGGACAGTTCTTGCACATAGAGGTGCAAATGCCTTAATACAGGAATCAGAAATCAACTTTGAAGCCATAAAAAATTCAACCTTACTATATGTTGCGCCGCTCAACGGTGAAAGCAACAAAGTACTTGATGAAATAGTCAACTTTGCCAGCAAGAACGGAACATTTGTATGCTTTAACGCCGGAACAACAAGCATTAAAAAAGGATTCAATTATCTTAAAAAGATTATTGAAACAGCACAAATAGTTGTAATGAATAAAGAAGAAGCCTCTATGGCAACAGGGATACAGATAAGACCGGACTCAAGAGAAGAAAAATTTTCAGAACAATTAATCCATCCGGATTTACAAGAAATGTTTAAAAAATTAAAAGTCTGTAACTATCAGGTAATAGTAATAACCGACGGCGGAAACGGTGCCTATGCTTACGACGGCAAAAACTATTACCATTGCCCTATATTTGACGGTCCAGTTGTTTCAACTCTCGGTGCCGGTGATGCTTTTGCTTCTACATTTTGTGCCGCATTACAAAGAACAAACCGGAATTTAGGTAAATCCTTGATGTACGCTTCTGTAAATTCCGCGGGTGTAGTTTCACAGTTCGGGGCTACTCAGGGACTTTTAACTTTTGAGCAAATAGAGAAAAAATTATCAGAAAATCCAAAATACCATTACGAAGTAATTGAAGAATAAATTACATTAATAACTATTCACTAATGACATAATTTGTGCTATAATCCTATTATAGAAGGTGGTATATGGGTTATAAAATACTGTCAAAAAAAGAAATATGTCCTAATCAATATGAAATTCAAATTGAAGCACCTTATGTTGTAAGAAATGCAAAAGCGGGACAATTTATTATATTCAGGGCAGAAGAAAACGGTGAAAGAGTACCTTTAACAATTGCAGATGTTGATAAAGGTGTACTTACACTTGTTTTTATGGCAGTTGGTTATTCTACCAAAAAACTTGCCGGACTTAATGTTGGGGATGAAGTAGTTGACATTGTAGGCCCTTTGGGGCAGCCGACACATATAAAAAAATACGGCACAGTTGTATGCCTTGCAGGCGGATATGGGGCAGCCCCTTGTTATTTAATAGCAAAAGCTTTTAAAGAAGCCGGGAACAAGGTTTACATGATTATGGGAGCCCGCACAAAAGATTTAATTTTCTGGGCGGATAAAATGAAAAATGCCTGCACTGAATTATTCATAACCACTGACGACGGATCAATGGGAGAAAAAGGTTTTGTAACACAAGTTCTTGAGCGGTTAATAAATCAGGAAAAAATAGATTATGCAATTGCAGTAGGCCCTATGCCAATGATGCGTGCGGTTGCGGATATGACCAGAGATAAAGGCATCTATACAGAAGCCAGTATGAATCCGCTAATGGTAGACGGCACCGGAATGTGCGGAGCATGCCGAGTTACAGTAGGCGGAGAAACAAAGTTTGCATGTGTTGACGGACCTGATTTTGATGCACATAAAATTGACTTTGATGAAGTTATAAACAGAACAAGAATTTATAAAGATCAGGAAAGAAAACGCGACGAAAGCTGTAATTTATTAAAACAAACCGTTAAATAGGAGAGATTATGATAAAAAATGATATTCCGTTTTGCCCGTTATTAAGCATAAGTTCAGGAGGCATTGATATGGTTTGCACACAGGAAAGATGTGCATGGTATATGGCTAATGTAAAAAAATGTTCAATGTATATAATGGGTTATAATGCATTAATAGAAGCAAACAGTAAAAAGAGACCTGCTAATCAATGAAAATAGCTTTATGCGTAAAACAGGTTCCTGATACATCTGACATCAAGTGGACTGAAAATAATACAATGCAGCGAGAAGGTGTTGAAAGCATTCTTAATCCTTATGATGTCTATGCTGTTGAAGCAGCCCTGAAACTCAAAAAAACTTATGGTGCTGAAATAACAGTCTTTACTATGGGACCTTTACAGGCTGAAGATATGCTGAAAGAAATTATTGCATTAGGTGTTGATAACGGAATTCTAATTACAGATAAAAAGTTTGCCGGAGCTGACACTTATGCGACCGGAAAAACTGTATCTTCAGCAATAAAAAAAATCATGCCTGATTTTGATTTAATTTTATGCGGACAATTTGCAATTGACGGTGATACAGCACAGACGGGTCCTTGCATAGCAAGCCTTCTTAACATACCGCAGGCAACTTATGTAAAAAAAATTAATGAATATCAAGACGGAATTATAACTGCCACAAGACTGATAGAAGATGGTATTGAAACAATAAAAGTTAAAACTCCCGCACTTTTATGCATTTTAAAATCTGAATTTGAGCCTTCAAGGGCACCTATAAACGGAATTATTAAAGCGCAGGACAGTGAAATCAGGAAAATTACACTTGAGGATCTGGACATACCCGCAGAAGAAGTCGGGCTAAAAGGTTCTCCGACCTATGTATCAAAGGCATTCCGTCCCGAGATTAAACATACGGGAGAAAAATTTAATTGCCTTAACGAAGAAAAAGGCGCCGAGATTATTTTTAACAAAATAAAAGAAATCGGGGTGCTAAAATGACGGGTGGAATACTTTTATATGCAGAAGTTACAAGACAAGGGTATATCCATACCGTATTTTTTGAACTGGCAAACAAAGCCCGGGAGCTTGCCGATGATAATACACCGGTTATGGCCGTATTATTTACAAAACCCGGAATGCTACAGGACTACAAAGAAGGTTTTACCTATTGCGGAATTGATAAGGTTTTTGTTTTTGAAGATGCTAAATTTGACACATATAACACCGAAACTTATTCAAGTCTTATAATTGAACTTATACAAGAGATCAAGCCGGATATATTCTTAATCGGAGCCACAACGCAGGGCAGGGACTTGGCGCCAAGAATTTCATCAACACTCGGTACCGGATTGACGGCAGACTGTATAGAACTCGGAATAAACGAAAAAGGTTTGCTTGCAGCAACCCGTCCAACCTTTGGCGGGCAATTAATGGCAACAATTCTCTGCAAAACAAAACCGCAAATGGCAACCGTAAGACCAAAAGTTTTCAAACCTTCTGTGGATATAAGCCATGTAGAAACTGAATTTGTTTACAGACAAATAAGACCGGAAAACTTTAAAACAAATGTAGAATTGATAAAATTTATGCAGGTCTATGAAAACGACCTTAATGAACTTGATTCGGCTGAAGTTATTGTTGCGGGCGGCAAAGGAATGAAGGGCGAAGAAGGTTTTAAACTCTTAAAAGAACTCGCTGATCTTTTGGGCGGAAAAGTCGGAGCGACACGAGCAGCTGTTGACCTTGGCTATGCTCCGCATTCAATGCAGATTGGCCAAACCGGAAAAACCGTTACTCCAAAATTATATATAGCCTGTGCAATTTCCGGTGCAATTCAGCATACCGTCGGAATAACAGGTTCTGATCATATAATCTGTATAAATAATGACCCCGAAGCTCCTATTTTTAACGTTTCTGATACCGGAATAGTCGGAGATGTTTTTGAAGTGGTTCCTAAGTTGATAGAAATGTTGAAAAATCCTGCTTGACAAAATATTAAAAATAATGTTTAATAACGACAGGAGGACAAAACCATGAAAACACATACCACAAAAGCGGTTCAGGAGGTCACCCCCCCCCGAAATTAGCTCCCCTTAAGGCTTTTACCCTTGCTGAAGTATTAATTACACTCGGTATCATTGGCATAGTAGCTGCTATGACTATTCCTACTTTAATTCAAAACCAACAAAATAAAACTCGACAGACTCAATTAAAAAAAGCATATTCTGTTTTATCACAGGCGCTAAAATTATATCAGGCAGATAATGGAAGTCTTATTACACC
>CAYYAG010000002.1:40919-52284 GCA_964470005.1 uncultured Muribaculaceae bacterium | reverse complement strand
ATCTTATGAATGGAAAGAATTATACACTAATTTTATTAACAGCACTGAGGTAAATTACACCTATTTTGATGACGGTCAATTTATTCTAAATGACGGTATGCTAATTTTAATTGAAAATCCTTCAACACCTAAAAGATTGTATATATCTGTTGATATTAATGGTTTAAACGGCAAACCAAACCAGCTTGGTCATGATTTGTTCATGTTTCAGATTAATAATAACGGAGTACTTCTGCCCATGGGTGCAGAAGATACTGACTTCTATGATGAAAATGATGAATATTGTTCTAATTCTTCATCTAACAGTATTAACGGTGCTGGATGTACTTATAAAGCTCTCTATGATAAGGATTATTTTAAAAACCTACCTAAATAATTTTTGTGCTAAAATAAATGGGTAAATGACTATTTCTTGAAAGGATAAAAATTATGAATAAAGTAGTGGTTGGGGCCCAGTGGGGAGATGAAGGAAAAGCTAAAATTACAGACATTTTAGCTGAAAAAGCAGATTTAATCATCCGGTATCAAGGGGGATGTAATGCAGGCCACACAGTCGTTACAGATAACACCACTTACAAATTTCATCTAATACCATCAGGTATTCTTTACAAAAACAAAATCTGCCTGATAGGTCCCGGAACCGTTATCCTTCCGGAATACTTTGAAAAAGAATTAAATGAGCTCATAAGCCAGGGCGTAGATGTTTCAGGACTTCGAGTAAGCCCTCTGGCGTCAATTACAATGCCTTACCATACAGACATCGACGGCTGCAGCGAAGATACAGCTAAAAAGGGTAAAATAGGCACAACTAAAAAAGGTATAGGCCCTACTTATACCGACAAAATGGCTCGCATAGGCCTAAAAGTTCAAGATTTGTACAGCGAAGAAGCCCTGAATGAAAAACTCGATATAATTTTACCTTTAAAAAATAAACAACTTAAAGAAGTTTACGGGCTTGAACCTTATCCTAAAGAAAAAGTTTTGGATTTATGTAAAAAATATGCAGAAATTTTCAGACCATATATCTGGTTTGATTGGCAAAAGAGTTTGGAAGATGCCAAAACAAGTCAAAAATCCATTCTTTTTGAAGGCGCACAAGGAGTTATGCTTGATGTGGATTATGGAACCTACCCGTTTGTCACAAGTTCAAACCCGATAGCAGGAGGCGCTTGCACAGGCTCAGGCTACGGCCCTAAAATGATTGATGAAGTTATCGGGGTTGCAAAAGCCTACGTAACACGTGTGGGAGAAGGCCCATTTGTTACTGAACTTGATAACGAAATCGGTAAAAAAATCCAGACAATAGGACGTGAATTTGGAGTTACTACAGGCCGCCCGCGCCGCTGCGGCTGGTTTGATGCCGTAACTATGCGTTACGCTGTTTTAGTCGGAGGTTTGACATCTGTAGCTTTGACTAAAATTGATGTATTTGATACTTTTGACGAGATAAAAGTTTGCTATGCCTATAAAGATAAACGCAACGGAAAAGTTTATAAAACTTATCCTACAGATGTATTTATGCATAAATATCTGGAACCTGTTTACGAAACATATCAGGGCTGGGGCTGTGATATATCCGGTATAAAAGATTATGACAAACTGCCTGAAAACTGCAAAAAATATCTTTGCCGCCTTGAAGAACTTATAGGCGCACCAATTACAATCGTAAGTGTCGGACCTGATAGAGAACAAACTATTTTTAAAATTTAGTAATAAAAAGCAATTTTTAAGAACAATTTGTTTTTATAAGCATATAGGTAGAATAGATGCTTAGAATAGATGCGACAAAAAATATAGACTGCAAACAGCCTAAATTTCAGGCTACCCCGTCATTTTCCGTGCAAATTCCGTATCAGATTCAAAATCAGGAATTACCGGCTATCCAACCGGAATATAATGTAAAAGTTCCTATGGATTACCAAAAAACGGGTGAGCTGAAATTACCATTTGACTATACGGCAAATCTTTATAAGCTTGCAAATGGTCAGCGCGTTGTTGTTATCCCGAAAGAAGGTGCTACCGTTGTTAAGACATACGTAAGCACAGGCTCAATGAATGAACCTGACAACCTGCGCGGAATAAGCCATTACATTGAGCATAACCTTTTTAACGGATCTGACGGACTTGAGGCCGGAGAGTTCTTCCAAACCGTTAATAAAATGGGGGCTGAAACAAATGCTTCCACAGGGTTTGCGGAAACAAATTACTATATAAGCTCAAATCTGTTAAATGATGATGATTTGGAAAAGAAAATTAAAATTCATGCATCTATGCTTGAAACACCCCGATTTGCCCTCAATATGCTCGAAAAGGAAAAGGGAATAGTAAATTCCGAAATCAATATGATTTTAGGAGATCCTGAAAATATTCTGGCTAATGAAACATTACGAAAATTATATAATATAGAAAGTACTTCAAAAGACTTAATCGGCGGGACAACGCATAATATAACAAACCTGACAAGGGAAGATGTTATTGATTACTACAATAACAATTACTTTCCTGCAAATATGGTAACCGTCATAACAGGCGAAGTATCACCGGAAGATGCAATCCGGCTTGTGGCAAAATACTTTTCTGCCCATAATAAGATTTCTCACTCAAGAAAATTTGAAGATCTAAAACCAATCGACAGGACAGAACGGCAGGATCTCATCTCTGACAAAACCAAGGCCACCCTTATTATGTTAGGATTTAATGGGCCTAAAAATAACGATACCCGCTCTAAAATCTATCTTTCAGCTTTATCAAGACTTTTGACGGGAGAAAAAACCGGAAGAATTGATAAGAAATTAAAAGATTTGAACACTTTTGCAGATATTCAGTTTGAAAAAATAAGCTCCAGACCTAAGGATAATATGGCTGTGCTGGTTTCAGCAGAAACAAGTGAAGCAAATTCCGAAAAGGTTTTAAAAACATTATTTGAACAGATTCATTCAGTAATAACAAATCCTCCGACTGATGAGGAAATGAAAATTATTAAAAAGTCTTTGTTAAATAGTTATTCTAATATTTTTGAAGTTTCTCATTTACTAAATGATGTTGTCGGCAGCAATATTCTTAACGGCAGTGTTGATATGGTTACAGACTATGAAAAAATAGTCCGTAACATGACAAAACAAGATCTTGTAAATACTGCAAAACAATTTATGGATTTGAACAAAACGGCTGTAACCGTTCTGCATCCACAATTTGCAAACAAGGACTCTATAACAAATCAATACAAAAATGCGATTTCGTTCGGAGGAAATATTGAAAAACAGGCAATAAACCCCCAGAACGTAAGACGCTATGCTCTTGCAAATAACTTTGATGTTTTAACTAACAATATAAAAACTAATAAGGCTTCCTTTAAAATAATATACGATACTGAAATTCCAAAAGATACCAAACCCGCAACACCCTATATTCTGAACGAAATTCTAAAAGAAGGATCCCTATTCAAAAATGATTTTGAATTTAATAATGATATACATAAGAATGGTATTAAAATGACATTCTTCAGTGGGGAATCCTCAATAAGTGCCACCGCCTCATTTGCAGCCGATGATATGGAAATCGCCTTAAAAAGCGCAAAAGAAGTTTTACAAAATCCTAGATTTACTCAAGAAACCATTGACTTTGTAAAGCGTAATATTCGTGAATACCTGTCAATACGTGAAAAAAATGTAAATAACAAGTTATATAAAGAACTATTTGGTGATTCGCCAATAGGTTACACACAAGATGACATACTCAATTCTCTGGATAGTGTAACTTTAGATGATGTAAAAGATTTGTATTTTCATATTATGAACACAGCACAGGGACATGCAGCCATATCTGCTCCTTTCGGGCATAAGCCGGAATTAAGCCATATCCTTTTTACAGAATTAGGCGAACTTCCAAATGTCCAGCCGGCCAAACCATTTTTAAAAGATATGTTTGGTTCTCCGGTTCAGGAAACAAAAGTATTAACCGATATTCATGATAAAAATCAGGCCGAGATTGCTGAGGCTTTCAAATTCAAAATAAACGGTAACCTAAAAGATATAGCTGCCATCGGACTTTTGAATATAATTCTCGGAGGGAATGCTTCATCCAGACTCTTTAATGACTTACGGGAAACCCGACAGCTTGCATACCGCGTAAATTCATCCGTAAAATATCATGAAAATGCAGGCATCTTCAAACTTTATATTGGAACAACAACAGATAACAAAGACACAAATGAAATCAGTTACGACAATGTACAAAAATCAATAAACGGTTTTAATGAACACATTAAAAAAATTATGACCGAAAAAGTATCTCAGGAAGAACTCCAAAATGCGAAACTTTATTTTAAAAATATGATTTTAAACAGCAATGAAACGACCTTTGACAAAAACAATTCCTTGTCAGGCGGTCTAACTGACTTTAACGGGCCTTTGTCTGATAATACTCTTTTAAATGTAATTGATAAAATTACTGTTGAAGATATATATAATGCAGCGAACTATATTTTCAGCGGCAAGCCTACTTATTCAATACTTGCCACCGAAAATACACTAAAAGCAAATGAAGAATTTTTCAAAACGCTTTAGTATCTGTTAGCAAAATCTCTGCAGGATAGCAGAAGGTAAACAATTGCTGCAACCCCGATAACATCATAAACAATTCTTGATACAAGCGTCATGCTGCCAAATAACATTGCAACAAGATCAAAGTTAAAAAACCCGATCAATCCCCAGTTTAATGCCCCTAAAATTACCAGAATATAAGCAATTAACTTTAATATATACATAACAAACCTGCCTTTCAAAAGCAGTTTAACAAGTATTTATAATAATTTAATTGCCCGAATAGGTATAAAAAAAGAGCCGTAAATAATTTTACGACTCTTTTTATTTCAAATTATAAAGAATTATAATTTAGATGCAACCATCAAAGTTGTTTCAGCCAATCTTGTAGAATAGCCCATTTCATTATCATACCAAGAAATGATTTTAACCTGATTGCCGCCCATAACACGAGTTAACAAAGCGTCAACAGTAGATGATTGAGAAGTACCAATATAGTCAGATGATACCAACGGTTCTTCAGTATAGCAAAGAACATGTCCGTCAGCACCTGCTTTTAATGCTGCATTAACTTCTTCAACAGTAACATCTTTTGAAAGTTCAAATACAACGTCCACAAGTGATACATCCGGAGTCGGAACTCTCATAGCGAAACCATCCAATTTACCTTTCAACTGAGGTAATACAAGTGCAACAGCTTTTGCAGCACCTGTTTTTGTAGGAACGATGTTAAGAGCACCAGCTCTGGCACGACGAGGATCTTTGTGGCCAGCATCTAAGATTCTTTGGTCGCCTGTGTAAGCGTGAACTGTAGTCATCAAACCTTTAACGATACCGAATTTTTCATCAATAACTTTAGCAACCGGTGCCAAGCAGTTAGTTGTGCAAGAAGCCATAGATATTACGTGGTGTTTTGCAGGATCGTATTCTTTTTCATTTACGCCCAAAACAATTGTAATATCTTCATTTGTAGCAGGAGCAGAAATAATAACTTTTTTAGCGCCTGCTGTAATGTGAGCTTTTGCTTTTTCAGCATCTGTAAAGAAACCTGTTGATTCAACAACAACTTCTACACCCAAATCTTTCCAAGGTAACTGAGCAGGATCTTTTTCAGCATAGAATTTAATTTTTTTACCGTTTACGATAATACCTTCATCGTATGCTTCAACAGAACCGTCAAATTTACCCATAACTGAATCGTGTTTGAATAACAACGCTGCTTCAGCAGGTTTCAAACCCGGGTCATTAATTGCAACATAGTTAATTTTGTCAAAAATACCTTCTCTAATAGCGGCTCTTAATGTGTTACGGCCAATTCTGCCAAAGCCGTTAATTGCTACATTTACCATAAGTGTTTACTCCTTCTTATTTCTATAACATGTATTTTATAGCACTAACAAAAAAACTAATCAATAGGTTTTGCCCAAGTAAATTGTTAAAAAATAGTTAATTTTAATCGCATTTTCTTTTGGCATCCAGGTATTTGGGGCACCATATTCCATCACAGCAAGCTGATATGCAGATGACAAATCCGTATATTTTTTTTGACGCTACTATTCTTGATTTTTTTCATACTTTGATACCAATGTTGGTATTGTCATCGCCGCTACAACACCGATTAAACCAAGAGTTATCAATACCTCCGCTAACGTAAATCCTTTTCTTGAACCATTATTCTTTACGCAGAGTTTTTCAAATCCATAAACCCGCACTATATCAACTTAAAGGACTCGCCTCCCCCCCTTTGCATTCTTCTTATTTCTTTCATTCGCGGCCTGCTTATTACTATAAGGAATAACCGTTATTCCAAAAATTGTCAATAGCAAATTTTTTATTATTCGGTTATTATATGAAAAAGGAGAAATTCATGCGCATACAAAAAATAGACTCAGTTAACAATTTTGGTAATGAACAACGGCCGAGATTCACTGACAAATTCATCGCACATACAAAAAATGCCGCAGACATGAATGACACGGTTGTAGTTCCGAGGACAATTTTTAAGGGGTACTTAGGCTTTATGGTCGGAACCACATTAACAGCTCTTGGAGGACTGGCAAAGAATAAAAAATGGCTTAGCTATCCTTTAAACATTGCAGGTCTGATATCATGCTTGTACGGGACATGGGCTTTTGTAAGACCCTTTGTTGTAAAAGATGCACCCGGGGTTGCTCATAAAAAATAATTATTTCTCTACCGGACAAACACATGCAGATATAGCATCAATAAGCCTTTTTACAGGAACTATTTCTATCTTTTCTGAATTTATCTTATTTGCATAAGGTATTATTGCCTTTTTAAACCCTGATAGAACCGCCTCATTTAAACGTTTTTCAATATTTTGAACGGGATGAATTTCTCCGGACAGACCTATTTCACCGATAATAACGGTTTGGCTGTCGACAACAACATCTCTTGCACAAGTTGCGACTGCAAGCGCAATCCCTAAATCTGCACTTGGCTCATCAACTTCAATACCACCCATAACATTCACATATACATCTTGTTTTGAAAGATTAAGACCAACGCGTTTTTCAAGAACAGCAAGAATTTGTAGAAGTCTGCTTGTATCGACACCATTTGTAACCCTGCGAGGTGCAGGATATGGGGTTGAACCTACAAGTGCCTGAATTTCCACCAATAAAGGCCTTGTCCCTTCATTCGTAACAACAATAGCTGTTCCCGGAATTGCGCCCTGTGAACGCTCATTCAAAAATAGTTCATTAGGATTTGTTACACAGGTTAAACCTTTTGATCCCATTTCAAAAATACCGACTTCCGATGTATTTCCAAAACGATTTTTCATTGAGCGTAAAATCCGATAAGATTTGTATTTATCACCCTCAAAATAAATTACGGTATCGACCATATGTTCAAGAACTTTAGGACCCGCAATTGAACCGTCTTTTGTGACATGTCCGATTATAATTACAGTAATATTTTTGTTCTTTGCAATTTGCATCAGAATATTACAGCACTCGCGTATCTGCGAAACACTTCCTGCCGAACTTGAAATTGTTTGAGAATAAATTGCCTGAATACTATCAATCACAACGACATCAGGATTCAAATTGTCAATTTCAGTTCGAATACTTTCCATATTAATCTGCGGATATATATACAGATTACCTGATTTAATCGCAAGTCTTTCTGCACGCAGTTTTACCTGACTTGCGCTTTCCTCAGCCGAAACATACAAAACCTTTTTGTTACTTTTACAGAGTTCTCCTCCTGTTTGCAAAACTATTGTAGATTTTCCAATACCCGGATCACCTGCTATCAGTACGAGAGAACCCTGCACAAGTCCCCCGCCCAAAATCCTGTCAAATTCGGAAATATTTGTGCTAACTCGTACTTCCTCTCCCACATGAATATCGGCTAGCAAAGCTGGCTTTGTATCGTTTAATATTCCTTGCGGTGTTATGTTTTGAGGTTTAAAAACATTTTGAACTTCTTCAGTAAAACTTCCCCACGCACCACATTCAGGACATTTTCCAAGATACCCTGCCGTTTCATACCCGCAATTTTGACATATCCATTTTGACTTCACTTTTGCCATAAGTTAATTATAGTATAAATATTAAAAAATATCATGTACAGACAGGTTTTTATGTACACAAGGCACAATAAGCTTTCTAATAGGTGCCAGGGCCGCCATATTGGCGGCCCTGGCTTACGAAATACTGTTTACTTTTTCTTATTCAGAGCTGCAACATCCGCTACTCTGAGTGCAAAATAAGGTTTATCTTTTTCTATTAAAAACATAACAAAAGTATCATCAAAATAGAAATCGGTCGGCTCTCTTAAAACAGGCATCGGCATTGACATTTTCATAATCAATGCAGCTTCGCTTTTAAGTTTCACGCCTTTATTATCCATTTTGAAATCAATACTTTGAAGTGCCTGATCTATGGTCAGGTCAGTATTTTGAATCGTTTTACCCTGAATTTCAGGATACTGATTCAAACTTTTGAAACTTATAAAAGGGACTTTCAGACGGTCGTTATCACCAAACTTACTGCTGTCTGTATATTCATTTGTTTTATTCATCATATCTTCATACAAGGCCGCAAGTGATTTATTGTCATTTGTTCTGTAAAGAAGCACTTTATCATTCTGCTTTGTACCCAATTCAACTGCGAAATCCTCCGGACCATTATAGAAAAGTACCTTTACATTATTTTTTAATTCTTTCTGGCTGTTTTCATCAATACCAAAATATTGAACTTTTTCTTTATTTAATGTCCCGAACTTTTCCTTTTTAAGCTCATCAAAAGCATTCAAAAACTCAAAATCCTTTTTCAGCATTGCATAAACAAGGTAATTTTTACCGGACCAATCCATAGCTTTTAAAAGCTCGCTTGTTTCGTTAAATTTCTCCATTAATGCTGTATCAATCTGATTTTTCAAATTCGTATTAGCAACACCATGGGCAATATAGTAAGAATTATCTGAAAGTATTTCTTTTGTAAATTCCTGCCTGTTAAGTTCTTCAGCGAGCTGTGACGAGCCATCCGTAAAAGCTATCGGCGCTTTTACAACATTATCCATTAAATCGTTCCAAACAAGCTGAAAAGTTCCGGCCCAGACTTTATTTTGATCCTGTGTTTCAGTTGAAAATACGGGCATAACAACAAGTTCTGTTTCCGGATTTTTCTTCCAAAACGCAAACGCTGATGATGTAAACATCATCATTGCAATTAGTGTTAAAACTATTTTTCTCATAAATATTCCTTTCTTTTAAATATTCAAAAATCTGAAAAAACTTTCCAAAAAACCTTTAGTGTCTTTTGAATGCGGAATATTTGCAGATTTATAATATTTTTCATAACTTTTTATGATATTTTCCGGCAAATCTTCACCTTTTTCCATAATATACGACAAAAATTCTATATAGTCATCCTGTTCCTCCCGATATAAATCATCACGATTTCTCAAATCCTCATCAGCTTCATAGTGAACAAGGGCATGATAGGATGCCATAATACTTTTATCAGATGTTTCGTCAGGAAATGCCAAAAGGGCATCTCGAACAAGCATTTCGCCAAGCCGTACTTTACGCAGCAATTCACCGACTTTTCTTCTGTTTTCAAACCCGGACATAAAGATTAACTTACTAAAAACTCACTGCACTCACGTTCAATAAATCGCAATAATTCAACACAACTGCCATTAAAAAACTGATCTGCCAGAACCTTTACAGATTCCAAAGTCATTTCGCGTCTATCCATTGCAGCCTTATAATAGAACTTTTTACCAATCTTATACCTTACAAGAATGCTTTTTACAGTTAATCTATCCATTACCGTTTTGATTGTTGTATAAGCTCTTTCAATACCTGATTCTGCAAGATCGTCCACTATATCCTGTATTGAAATATCCATGTCTTCATTTTGTTCAGTCAATTTCCAAAAAGAATTTAAAATATCAATTTCAAGCTTTCCGCAAACCATATAATTTTCCTTAAATAACAATTAAACTACTATCATTGTAACACGGCCATTATTTTTTTCAATCTGTCGCTACAAAAATCTTTACAATCACTCTAAATCAAACAAATCCACCTCTTTTTTGTAATTATTTTTATAACGGCGGCGTTCATTTTTTTTACGTTCTTTTTTAGACATATTTCGATATGCATTATCAACAGAAATCTTAGTAATAGCCTTGCCGGAACGTCTATCAAAGAATGTAAGCCAGAATTTTCTGTGAATATTATCTACCGAAAAAGATATTTCACCGGCAAGTTTTTCACCGGGGTTAATTGTTTTATACATCATTTTAGTATTACCAAAGACAGAAGGTCTGAAAGTTGAGTTATAATCATTAACAAGTGCCATATCAAAACCTGAAAGAGTCTTGTCAGACATATTAGAAATAGTCAGCGCGAGCGTAATTGTATTCATCTCGCCAAAGGGATCTTCTTCGTGCTTTACATTAGTAATCAAAATATCAAGCCCGGGATACAAAAGTTCTTCCTGCTTCAATGCTTCTGCTTTATAGACCGGCAGCGGGATTTTTGTATTAATTTTTACTTTAATTTCATCACCGGGGGCGATTAAGACATCCTTCCCTTTGCGAATTAAAGCCATTCCAAGCCCAACAGCGCCTCCTAGTGCTGCACCGCCTGCGATAGTGTACCCTTGTGAAAGAATTGCCGCCTCAAGTCCGAGCCAGTTAAGTGCCAAAAATCCGCCTACAAGCCCGCCGGCTGCTGTATATCCCAAATCCTGCGCAACAATTTTAGAGGTCTCGACAATTGGATGGAGTTTTGTGGTCATTTTACCGTCAATAGGTATTTCTCGCCCATCCGGTGTTACAAGATAATCAAAAGAAAGCTCAATCCAGGCCTGTTTCCCCATCCTGCCCGCATCACCTGTTTCAGTAATTTTGCCGTGAGCCACTGTACCTTTTGGAATAATAACACCCTCATCACCGTAAACATCCGATGTTACCTGAGCAAAAAATTCATCACCTTCAATAGAATATGCACTGTCCAAAACTTGAGAAACTGTCATATTTATTACATTTTTTCTGTCCAGATGTTCTATTTTTCCAGTAAATAATTCTTCCTGCATTTGCATGAATTCATCGGTTTCTTCAATATGGCCATGCAGGGGATCAGCAGCCAGAACAGCAGAATTTATGAAAAATATTAATGATATAAACAAAGCAAAAATCTTTTTCATAAGAACATTATATTATGATTTTAAAAAATATCAAAGTTGATTACGTTGTAATTTAGAAATCATCTGACTGGTAGAAGTTCCGCCTTGTTATACTTCCATACATCCACCAGTAAAACCCTTTCTTGAATTATAGTT
>CAYYAG010000002.1:29900-40819 GCA_964470005.1 uncultured Muribaculaceae bacterium | reverse complement strand
CCACCCTATATCTACTTAGAGGACTCGCCCCAACCCTTGTTCTACTAATAAAAATATTTTGATTTTGCAAATTGTTGACTTATATTGACATGACATATTATAATTAAATTTATGAAAAAACGTTGGTATGACTTAGATGTTACAGTCAGCAAGGCGATAAGCATGCTGGAAAAAGCAGATGAAACCATTCAGGTAAGATGCGCTGAATATATTATTGACCAGCTAAAAGATATTGATTTTGATATTCCAATGTCTTTGGAAGATCAATATAACTATATACTTAGACGCTGGTACGATAAGAATATTAAGGTTTCACATGCAATGGAATATTTAAAGAATTGCCCTGTTGAAATCAGAAAACAACTTGCGTTGGATATAATTGAATATTTAAAACAGGTTCAAAATGACTGATGACATCAACAAAAAAATAATAAACCTTTTTTCTAAGCATAGCAAGTCAATTCCTACTGATGAAACAATAAAATACTATGCCGGATTTAATTATGTAAAAATAAACAAAGATACCAACGGAAATAAATTTAACCCCGAGCATTTGGAAAGATATGCGGAACAATGCCACTACATCGTCCGTGTAATGCGGAAGTTTGACGGAGAAACTTATCTGTATAATTACGATGTACCGAACAAAGACTTATTCAAGTTTATGAAATCATTTGAAGAAAATACACTTGACGGAACTATAATTGAAATTGAAAAATACATTCCGGAAGATTTAGCATAAATGAATTATATACCCGGTCAAACTGTCCAACTAAAGTTAGAAAAAATTCTTCCGCAACAATCAAAAATAATAAGTATTGTAAAACTTGAAAAAGTGGCAAAATCTATTGATAATACAGTGTGTTAGACTGATATAAGGTAGAAATTTTTGATCAGACACTTTACGATTTTGAAAAATTAGTATATAATACAAACAGAGTTTTATCTTCTGATGAAATTTATATCACGAAGAAAAACAAAAAAAGTTTAATTAAAACAACAGACATAAAACCATCGGTAAAATCGTATAGATTTGAAGATAATTGTCTGTTCATAGTACTAGCAGGTCAAAACTTTGAAAATGGCCTTCAATCAGTAAGGGCAGATACCCTTATGAATGCAATTGCAGAAGGTGTAATGTTTAATACGTACAAAGTTCTTTGACAGCAATCTAAAAGAGTTATAAGAAGGATTTTATTATGGCAAATTACAAAAACAACAAACACAAACAACAACCCGAAACCGGCGAAAAACGGATTATTATTGCCGAGCGTGACAATATTGCAGCGGTTATGGAAAACAAAAAAGTAACGGACTTTTTTATCCACCGAGGAGATGTACTTTTAGGCGATGTTTACCTTGCAACCGTTGACAACATTCTTCCGAGTATTGATGCTGCATTTGTAAATGTTGGCAGCGATAAGATGGGATTTTTACACGCAGAAGACGTTATGGGTAAAGGAACATTGAAAGAAAAACTTAAGCCCAAACAAAAAATTATTGTTCAGGTTGTAAAAGAGCCCACCGGACACAAAGGACCAAGAGTTACCACCGAAATAAGCCTGCCGGGAAGATTTTTGGTTTTAATGCCTTATGAGCCGGGTATAAGCGTAAGTAAAAAAATAGAAAATTCCAAAGAAAGAGCTAGGCTTAAAGCTATAATGAATTTGATTAAACCTGTAGGTGTCGGCGTAATTATCCGCACGGAAGCCGAAGGGCAAACAGAAGCTGATATTCAGGAAGATTTGGAAATCCTTTTAGAAAAGTGGAATAATATTGTCACTTCCGCAGAAACCTTGACGCCTCCAAATCTTATTTACAGAGATCAGGATTTATTGTATAGAGTAATCCGAGAAGCTTGCACCGATGATGTAAACGAAATTATAGTCGACACAGCGTTTGCACTAAACAGAGTTCAAAACCTGTTGCAAAACTGGCATATGAATAAAAACATTCAGGTAACATTATATAAAGGTACAGAACCTTTATTAATTGCGACAGATATACACAAAGAAATTAAAGCCGCATTGAATGTGAAAGTTCCAATGCCGTCAGGCGGTTATTTATTTATTCAACAAACAGAAGCTTTAACCGTAATAGACGTAAACAGCGGCAAATTTACAAGTTCTGCCACCCAGGATGAAACTATTTTAAAAACAAATATTGAAGCTGTACACGAAATTGCCCGCCAGCTCCGGCTGAGGAATATAGGCGGTATGGTTATAATCGACTTTATTGATATGCTTTCACGCGCCGACAAACTTGCTATTATGGAAGAACTGGAAATAGCTCTTGAACCTGATAAAGCAAAGCCACAGGTAGGACAGTTATCGGATTTAGGACTGGTAGAGTTGACCCGCCACAGACAGGGACAATCTCTTTCAGAAATTTTCACAAGAAAATGTCCTCACTGCCAAGGCAGCGGGTATTTTATGAATGAATTCAATTTCTCAACCCCTACGGCAGAAGGTGAATACAGGGCAAAACAGGCAAAAACAAAACTACCTATAAACTTCAAAAAGAACAAAAACAACAATATACAGGAAGCTCCGGCTGAACCTGCTGTTATTGAGCAACAACAGCAGCCCAAGACGCCGGTTGAAGTGGAAAATCCTGCTCAAGTTGCACAAAATAATGAGAATATTAAGCGCGACAACAAACGTAAAAACAACCGCAGAAATAATAAGTTTAATAAAACTAAAGAAGTGGTTGAAAACGAATTCCCAACAGCAGAAACCGTTCTTAAACCAAACGAGGAAATTAAACCTGTTATAGAAGAAAAGCCCTCAGAAGAACCTGCCAAGGAAGAAAAACCAAAACGTAAACGCACTGCAACAAGAAAACCGCGTGCTAAAAAAAGTGAGGTTAAAGTTGAAAAATAAAAAACTTTTAAATATTTTAATTATCTCGGCGGCAGTAGTTATAACTACTGTCCTGCCGGGGTTCTGCTCGCCTAACATTCCTGTGAAACAAACCGCTTTAAAGTTTTTACTTGCTATGGGCGGCGTGGTTTTATCTTCATTAATAATTTTTACAGGACTTTCTATTTATAACAAATTTTTTGTTGGACGAAAGTCTATAAAATTTGATAAAAAAGATACCCTGTCAACACCTGATAACGTTGAAGATGCAATAGATTTTTTTATACGAAAAAACAAACTAAGGTAATTTGATGAAAAGAAGTTTTGGCGTAATAGAAATTTTAATATCATTTTTGCTACTGAGCATTATAGTTGCGGGCTTTATGCATATGGCACTGGTTCAGATGAAAGACGGGCAAATGCGGCATACAAAACTGGAAGACGCCAAAAATCAAGCGGCTGAAATGATTAATGAAATACAGGACACCCGACAAAGAAATCATGAATATGAAGAAGATTTACTGATGCAGGGTGAAGATGCAGAGTATTATGAACAAGACGAAAATTATTCAGATGAACAAATCAATGCTATCCCGAACACAGTGCCACAATATCTTGAGTATGAAGAAGATTTACCTGATGACTAAAGAGTTTTCAAGTTCAAAATTCCTGTGAATAATATTGAACATTTCATACATAAAAGCGTTATGTGGTACAGGAATATTATATTTTTTGCCGAATTCAATCATCGTACCGGAAAACATCTCCACTTCTGTTTTTCGTCCTGCCAGAATATCCTGATACATGGAGGTTTTTCCTTCAGGAAGCATTTCTGAAAATACTTGCATAGCCTTTTCGACCATACCATCAGTATTTTTAACCCCTTCCGCTTTTGCAACCGCTTGAACTTCCAGCATTAATTTTTTTGCAAAATCAAGAAATTTTTCATTTGCTTTCATCTCGCCAAAAGTCATCCGCAAAAGAGCTGAAGGCTGATTTGTACTCACATTAATCATATACTTTAGCCAAAGAGAATGCACCATGTCTTCAGGAATTGTATAATCAATACCAACCTGATCAAAATACTTACTCAAACGCAATTCATTTGTTTTATTTGCATCCTTTGCGCCGAAAACTATCCGTCCAACGCCGTCATGTGTTATAAATCTTCCATCACGCATTGCGCTGTGACCTATAAAATAAGATAACAATAATTTATCTGAACCGTACTTTTTTGCAATAACAGCTTCCGATGTAACTCCATTCAATAACGAAATAATTACGGAGTCAGCTTTTACAAAGTTCTTAATATTTTGAACCGCAAAATCCAAACCATCAAATTTTGTTGCAATAATAATCAAATCTGCTTTAAAATTATTGTTTTCCGGCAGCACATAATCAAGCCGGAGCTCCTTCCCATTAAAAACCATCGGGCTGTTTGAATAACGTTCAAAACGCTCCTTATCAACGAGCACTTTTAAATTGTCAGGGCTAAATTTACTTATTTTGTCGGCGTAAATGCTACCTACCGCACCAATTCCGCATATCAATACATTTTTTATTTCACACATGATAATTTATCATAACATAAATACATAACATATGTTAATTTTTATTCATAAAGTAATAGGATTTTGCAATTCTCTCAGAAAAAAATACTTTATATATAAGTGTAGATTATTGTAGTGTGGAAAATGGGAATTGACATCAGAAAACCGCTTGGTGTGAGCGGTATTAATTCAAATATAAACATATTTTCATCTCGTGCGAGTTTTGGAAACAGCTTTAGCGGTGACACATTTGAAACCACTTCCGTAAGCCGCTTTGCAACAGAAGCGTATCTACAAACAGCTCTTATGACCAATCCGCAAATTAAAGTTATTCTTAAAGAAATGAATGCCCCTGTAAAATTAAACCTTAAGGTACTGCAAGAACTTAAAGATAATCATTCTAAAGAAACCCGGGATATTGCAGCAGGAATAATAAACAATTTACCCAAAGCCCTCAAGCAACATGTAGATGTTAAAGCCGTTAAAGATGCTGCTTATTTACACGATTTTGGGAAAGTTCTTATACCATCTGATATTTTAAATAAAAGCGGTAAACTTACAGCTGCAGAAAAAGAAATCATGCACCGGCATTCTGAATTAAGTTATGAATTACTCAAAAATAGCGGCCTTGATAATAAAACCCTTAATCTTATTAAATACCACCACCAAAATGCAAGTCACACCGGATACCCGAAAGTTCCTGCCGACTTTTTTGCTGATTTGAATTTACAAATTCTAACCGCTGCCGATAAATATTCTGCACTAATTGAACCGCGTGTTTACAAGGCAGCAATGGATAATGAACAGGCACTATCAATAATTTATAAAGATGTTGCAAAGGGTGATTTACATCCGTTTGTTTTTAAAGCACTTAAAGATTTTACTGAAAGTCAAACTACGGCATCTATTCAAAAAATTTAATCAAAGCCAAGGATAATCCTCCTATATTTTCCAATTATTAAGTTTAATCAGGGCTCCGCATTTTCTGATTTCGGTATTATCTGAAGTCTTAGCATAACAGCCATTTGTTAAATTTGTAATAGAGCGCGCCCGTTCCCGCTTTTGGCTATTCTTGGTGCTTTCATTTATTTCCTCCTTTTTTATAATGATATAATTTTTAGAATTTTGTGCAATTCTTTGTTTATAGTATAATTAAAGAATGAATTTAGACAGTGCGATTGATAGCTTGCTATCACCAATAGCCGATAAAATTTCAGGAATAATATTTTACTCCGTAACAATTAATGGTGTAAAAGTACAATTACTTGTGGCACTTCTAATGTTTGCTGCGCTTTATTTCACAATTAGAATGCGTTTTATCGGAATATGGGGTTTTAAACACGGTTTAAATTTAATACTGAACAAATATAAGCATGATGATATTATCAAACGCAAGAAAAAAGGTGAAGTTTCCTCTTTTCAGGCACTAACCGCCACGATTTCAGCATCTGCAGGGATAGGGAATGTTGCAGGATCAGCTGCTGCGGTTTCAATAGGCGGTCCCGGAGTAATTTTTTGGATGGTTATTGCAGGATTTTTCTCAATGGCACTCAAATTTGCAGAAGTGCTTTTGGGCATTAAATTCCGAAAAGTAAACAAAGACGGAACAGTTGCCGGCGGGCCGATGTATTATATTTTAGGAGGATTAAAAGCCCCATGGATAAAACCTTTTGCACCATATTTAGCAAAGATATATGCACTCTGCTGTATTTTTGCGATGATTGGAGGCTGGAATTTATTCCAAATAAATGCAATGACAGCACAGATTACGGAAGTAACAGGGGGTGAGGCCAGCTTTTTTGCCGGTCAGAGCTGGCTATTAGGGCTTATTGTCGCAACAATCACTTATGTTACAATTATAGGCGGAATTAAGGCCATTGGTAAATTTACTTCAAAAGTTACCCCGGTAATGTGTACACTATACGTATTTTCAGCATTCATTATTTGCTTAATTCACATAGGTCATATACCGCATACGATTTACATTATAGTTAAAGAAGCATTTAAACCTCAAGCGCTTACAGGCGGCATGTTTGCATGTATGTTGTGGGGATTTAGACGTGCAATGTTTGCAAATGAAGCCGGACTTGGAACTGCACCTATTGCTTTTTCTGCAGTCAAAACAAGTAAGCCTGTTGCACAAGCTTTCATTGCGATGCTGCAGCCGTTCGTCGATACAATAATTGTAGGTTCCGCAACTGCTTTTGTGATTGTTGTATCAGGGGTATATCAACAATCAACAGGCCTTGCAGGAATTGAATTAACCTCAAAGGCTTTTGAAAGCGTTTGTCCGTTTTTCCCGATACTTTTAACAATTATGGCAAGCTGCTTTGTATTATCTACAATGCTTTGCGGTTCTTATTACGGGATTAAAAGCTGGAATTTTCTTTTTGGTGATTCAAAATTGACAACAAGAACTTTTCAGGTTATATATTGTTTATTCATAATTATTGGTTCAGCAATGAACTTTAAAAGTATAATAAACCTTTCAGATGCATTTACGCTGTTTTTAGCTGTACCAAATCTGTTTGCAGTATTTTTACTATCAAATGTAATTATGAAAGAACTTAAACGATATTGTCAAAAATATGATATTGGATTAATATTTAAAAAGGAGAGAGATGAAAATGATGATGAAAAAAGAATGCCTGAACATTGTGGAATCTAAATGCAGAGCTTGCAAAGCCTGCCAGCTTGCAAAAACTCGCAACAACGTAGTATTTTCTGACGGTAATCCGGAAACTGCAAGTATAGTTTTAATCGGTGAAGCACCAGGTGAAATGGAAGATTTAGAAGGGAAACCGTTTGTTGGAAGATCGGGACAATTATTAAATGATTTTCTGCACGAAGCAGGCATTTCCAGAGAAGATGATTTATATATTATTAATACGGTAAAATGCAGACCTCCGGAAAACAGAATACCATCCGATGCAGAAAAATCCGCATGTGAAAAGTTTTTATACGCACAGATTGATATTATGAATCCCAAAGCAATTATTTTCTGCGGTGCAACTGCTTTGAAATCATTCTGTTCTGATACAAAAGTCCAAATCTCAAAAATTCGGGGGAACTGGTTTAATGTAAATATTAACAATAAAGAATACAAAGCAATGGCAATATTCCACCCGTCATATCTATTGAGAAACCACTCACTTCGGGAAGGTTCACCAAGAAGATTAATGCAAAAAGACTTAGCTGAAATAAGAAACACTATTTTATCCGATAAAATAGCTGCAAATACAAACGAATTTGCAATGGTTTAAAAGACGGGACTCACTATCCCGTCTTTTAATTTCTTTGCTAAATTTTTATCAAATGCTTCAGTGAAGCCCAGCCTGGACTTATCTTGATTTGAAAGATTATTATACATATTCTTTATACGTTCTTTAACAAATTCTGTTGTCGGCTCAGCCTTAAGCCCCTGCCATTTAGGATTAAAATATGCATTTAATGCCAAAATATTCGGCGTCCTGTATTCACCCAAATCACACCCTATATATAAGGCTCCTCTATTCATTATATCTATGAAATCAATAAATTCATCCACAAATGCTTTGCGTTCTAAGTTAATTTCTGTTTTATAATTTTGCATTTGAGAAATGAACTCTTCGTTTGTCAGCGACTTTTCATAAAGTTCATATTGTTTCTTATTAAAAAGCTGTTCATCCTCTGTGAAAATAGGCTTTGCCCAGTAATCCAAGGGAACATAATACCGGTAATAGTTAATATTCTTCTGCATACATATATTCTTCAGCCCATCCGAACCAGCAAGGTCAACGACTGTTGAGATACCGGAGTTTTTGAGAAGATCTAAATAAGCGGGGTTCCGAAACAATGAAGCACCTTTATAGGATCCCGCACCTATATATTCCATATTAGGTATAAACACATCCTCAATTGTGGAAGCCGTATCAGTGATTTCATCATACGGGTCGGGTGAAAATAAAAGCTGCGGATACATATGTGCACGGATAGCACTGCGAATTTTTTCACCGCTGCAATCATATGCAAAATGATATATTGAATCCTTTTTCTCTTTAGAATAGTTTGCCTTGAAATTTATATTTAAAGAACTACAAGGATAAATCTTCATAATATGGATCTCACCAATAAATATCAACTTTTTTTATATCGGTTTTATCCCTAAACTTTTGACACAAATCCTTTTCAAATTCTTCAGTAAAACCCAAATCACGTTTATCACGAGCTGTAAGATTTTCATAGAAGATTTCAAATTTTTCTAATTGTTGAAGATCCGGCTTTAAAGACTTGTCGCCATCCCATTTGGGATTAAAGTATTGATTCATCAACAATGCCGTATCTGCTATCCCGGCTCCGAAGTTGTCACATAAATAAAAGTTACCTTGATTTATAACAGACACAAATTCTTTAAACTTGTCTATATATTCCCGTGCCGTATTGTCATAGGCAAATTCCTCACTGTCATCCGGCAAACGGTTATTGGGAATCTTATGTTTTTTTGCATATTCTTCGCGTGATATAAAAGGCGCTTTTTCAAGAGAAGTATTAAACATTGCGAAACAATAATACTTGAATCCCTTTATATCACATAGGATATCATATGCCGGCATATTTGAAACATCTATCACATTCTTTATGCCTCTTTTCTTAAGTTCTACAAACCTCTGGGGGGTAAATAAAAGAGCCTCGCCCCTATAACAACCTTTATTTATTTTATCTATTGGCATTGGCATATAGTTACGCCTATATGTCTCAAGACAATCAATATTCTCAAATGCTATATCTTCAATTTCATCAAAAAGAGTTGGATTATTATATTTATCTCGTATAACTTCAATAATAGATTTATACGTTTTTGCCTCCGGATTAATTCCAAAATCATATAAATCTTCAGGTTCTTCAATACATGACCTGAATGAGACCTGGTTATTATAACGATTATAATTAAATTGACTAATTGGTCTGATTTGCATATACGAATTAAATCACGTAAAAATATTTTTTGCTAGTTATTTTCGTCTTTTTGTGTAGAATCTATAAGACCGGGTTCCAATTTTGAACCTGTAAACCATTCCCTAAAAAGGAATTGTGCTTTCGGAAGGCAGTATGCCAATAAGAAACTGCTTAATCCGATATTTGCGAGAATGGTCAATGAACGAAGTTTTAGTGACCTGTTCGCAAATTTAATTATGTCACTATTCTGTCCTGCAGTTTTAGAAGAACTTAATTTCACACCTTTTTCCTGTGCATTTTTTGCAAATTTTTCTATATTAGCTTTAAATTTGGCAAGTTCTTGAACATCAACATATGCCCTCGGATCACGCACACCATTTTCAAGCAGCTTAATTTTGCCGTTTTGTCCTGCAAGTTTTGTAAATAACGCATTCGGATTATTATCTATAAATTCAATAATATCTTTTGCAGAATCTGATGGTGGCATAAGCAGGGTATTATTCTTTATACTTGACAGAAACCTCTTATTCACAAACATTTTTGGATCCAGATTTACATCTGTTATTTTATTAAAAGCTTTTTCAATCCAGTGTGGTGCAACAAAATTTAAAAACATCATGCCGGACATCTTAAATGCCAGATCCACAGCCTCATTCTTCTTACGTGCCGTCATGACTCTTCCTACTGCATAACCGCCGTCAGTTACAGCCATTTTTTGAACAGTGGTAAAATTTGTAAGTACCGAGGTCAATGTACCTTGAAATGTTGTCATTTTTTCTTTACTCCTGATAAACTGGTCAAAATCTTTCCCACTGAAAGTTAAAGATGAAACCTCGGCATCAGGATTATCTTTTTTATAATTTTCAATTTTTTTAGCTGTTGATGCGTATACAAACTTTGGAATGACAAAACCCATAAGTGCTATAGGAATAGCAATTGATGCCAAAAATTTACTATTCATCAAGCCTTCAAATAATCTTTTATTATTTTTGACATTAATTAAATCTTTAACGGCTTCTTTTGCTTCCGGCCTATCAGAAAACTTTTTAATATTATATTCAAATCCCTGATAAATTTCATCGACTTTTTTTCCGGCTTTCATTTTTCTATTATAGCGTTCTTCTTCGCTGATAAGTTTCAGGTTAACATCTGAATTTAGTCCGAGCTTTTTTACTCTTTTTATAATCTTTTTACCCGCATAGTCAATTAGTGGAATTCCGCCCAACCATACTGCTGACACTGAGTATTCATCAATAAATCTTTCTCGCGCCCCAAGCCAGGCAATTTTTTTATCCTCTTTATTCTGGTTATAAGTCATAGCAATTTTTGTCGGGACTTCTATACCGCAATCCCTGACTATTAAAGGATAAATGCTGCTATTGTTGCCTATGGCAGAAATTATATTTATTAACGACATGATATCTTAAACCTCCAATTCCATAAAAAATAACTTCTCGTTAATTGGGAAGCCATTTTACAGAATTGAATAAAGTGCCGCATCAATTCCACAGCTGCCCGAGCATGCTATGTGAATGGTGATGCAATTGTATAAACACTTTTTTCATCTTTTTTT
>CAYYAG010000002.1:0-29800 GCA_964470005.1 uncultured Muribaculaceae bacterium | reverse complement strand
AAACTTAATCTTTTCTTCCGTAACAGACCTGATTAAAAGTGTTTTTTCTTTATTAGTATGACCTTTTATAATTTCTATGGATGTTTTAGGAATTTTCAATTCTTTTGAAAGAAATTCCAGCAAAGCCTTATTTGCCTTACCGTCAACCGGCTGAGCAGTAAGTTTAACTTTCACACCGTCACAAGTTTTAATAATCTCATTTTTAGATGAGTTAGGCATGATTTTTAAATTTAATATTAAACCGTCTTTAGTCTGTTTTAGCATAATCTTTCTGGATGAAATTCTTCTATTTTACTTGAAAAAAGCACAAAAAATTTGTATCATTATTATACCATGTCCGATATAGAACTTTTTCAGGAAATAAAACAAAAACTTACCGAACAACAAAGAAGCTCCGAAGATATTGCTCTTATTGAAAAAGCATACCACTATGCAAAACGATTACACGAAGGGCAATACCGGATTTCGGAAGAGCCATACATAATTCATCCTGTTGAAGTTGCAAAAATCCTTGTTGATTTAAAAGTTGATACACATACACTTATTGCTGCTTTTTTGCATGATATATTAGAAGACACCGAAACCCCGCCCGACGAAATTAAAAATCTTTTCGGTGAGGATGTTTTAACTCTTGTACAGGGCGTTACAAAACTCAGCAAATTAAAGTTTAAATCAAAAGAAGAACGTCAGGCTGAAAATTTCCGACGATTGTTCATTGCAATGGCAAATGATGTCCGAATAATTTTCTTAAAACTTGCAGACAGACTGCACAATATGCGGACGTTAAATTTCATGGCTGCAAATAAACAAAAAAAAATTGCACAGGAAACCCTTGATATATTTGCCCCCCTTGCGAATCGTCTTGGTATGGGGAAAATTAAGGCTGAACTTGAAGATTTATCTTTAAGGTATCTTGAGCCTGACAAGTACTTTGAAATTGCCCAGCTTGTTTCACAAAAAAAAGCCGAAAGAGAACAGACTGTTAAACTTTTAATTGATAAAATTTCAAAAGACGTAAAAACTGCCGGGATTAACGCACAGATTACAGGACGGGCAAAACATTATTACAGTATTTACTGCAAGATGAAACGCCAAAATATTGCATTTCACGACCTTTACGATATTACGGCTGTCCGTGTAATTGTTGATACAGAAAAAGAATGCTACGAAGTTTTAGGGCTTATTCATTCACAATTCAAACCAATTCCTGGACGTTTTAAAGACTATATTGCAATGCCCAAAGGCAATTTATACCAGTCACTGCACACATCTGTAATCGGACCGCGTTCAAAACCACTGGAAGTTCAAATACGTACATGGGAAATGCACGAAATTGCTGAATATGGTGTTGCCGCACACTGGCGATATAAAGAAAAAGGTTCCGAAAAAGCAAATAACGCATCTGACTTACAATTTTCATGGATGCGGAAACTAGTCGAATATGATAAAGAAACGAAAAACGCCAAAGATTACGTAAATTCAGTAAAATTAGATTTATTTTCAGATCAGGTTTTTGCTTTCACCCCAGGAGGCGATGTATTGGACTTACCAAAAGATGCAACACCTGTTGATTTTGCCTATCGTATTCACAGTGATGTCGGTCACAGAACAATCGGTGCCAAAATTAACGGGCGAATAACTCCGCTTGATACAAAAATCGTAAATGGTGATATTGTTGAAATTTTAACATCAAAAACACCGGCCCCACGTCTTGACTGGCTTAATTTTGTAGTGACCAAACAGGCTTCTTCAAAAATTAAACAATGGTTCAAGAAAAATAACCGAGAAGAACATATTGAACTTGGCAAATCAAATCTTGAGCATGAGCTTACCAAAGCTGCTTTTGATGAATATCTTAAGCAAGGCGAATTTGATAAAATTGCAAAGCAGATGAACTATGTATCTGCGGAAGATTTATTTGCAGCATTAGGATACGGTGAAACAACTTTAAATAAAATTACAAACAAACTCCAAAAACCTAAAGAAAAAAATATTGAAGACAAGTTCCATACTTCCAACAGAAAGAAATCTGAAAAGGACATACTTGGTCTGGAAGGAATGATGTATTCGTTTGCAAGATGTTGCTCTCCAATACCAGGAGAACCGATTGTAGGTGTTGTCACCCGTTCAAAAGGTGTGACCGTCCATAGAATCGACTGCAAAACCCTTGAATATATTGAACCTGAACGTATTATGGATATCCAATGGGCAGGCACTAATACAAACAAAACTTACACAACCACAATCCGAATTGAAACAGCCGATAAGTTAGGTATGCTTAAAGACATTATAGCAGCGGTTTCCGATAACAATACAAACATAATTACAGCAAATGTAAAATCACGCAACAATATTGGCATAATTGAAATCGGTCTTGAGCTTGATAATATTGAAACCCTGAAAAAAGTAATTAATTGTTTGCAGGCACTACCGGATGTATTCAGTGTTAAGCGTATCCAAACATCCGCACAGACAGCTGCGCCAAAACGCCCCAATAATGGTAAGCAACGCTATCAAAAGAAACGGCCGAATAAAAACTGATACCGCTAAGATAATTTTAAACTTCTGACATATTTGCTGGAAATATTCATGATGTCTTTTACGATATCCGGTATTTTGTTTAATATGGTATTAGTATACAAAAATATCGCAATAAAAAGCGGATATTAAATCCGCTTTTTTTATATTCACATATACTCTTATTACTGTCCAACTCCGCCATATGAGAAGTCATTTTTAATATTCGTCTGCAATAGTTTAGTCCAACTGCTTTCAAAAGATGTAATTTCATTTAACTGCGTTTCAAGATTATTCTTTTCAAGTTCAAGCTCGGATTCCCAGGCCTCAAGGCTTGCTAATTCAAACTCATGGTCATTTTCATACGTTTCAACAATAATGAAATATTCATCAGTTCCATAACCGTAATCAGGGTCATAATACGCAGCCTGTAATTTCTCATTATACTGCTGCTGCAACTCTGCAGTTTTTCTTGATGCAGAAACCATGTCGAACATTACACTGGTTAACTGCTCATTTATTGCTGATTTTTGCTTTGTGTACATTAACAATGTTTCTTGAATGTTTGAAATAGCCATCGCTCTGTCCTCTTATTTTTATCTCTTACATATATAAAAACATTCTAAAAGTTCTGATTTCAGCAAGATGATATTTTGTTACATTTCTTAACGCTGTAAAATCACCCCAAAAGGATGATAAAATTTAAAGATTTATGATATAATAGAAATATATCAGGAGAATTAAAGATGGATCAAGAAACTTATTTTAAAATTATGGGTTATGTACCTACAGTAATCGAAGCATCCTCCAGAGGAGAACGCTCTTTTGATATCTTTTCAAGGCTACTTAGAGAAAGAATTATATTTCTGGGAACAGAAATTGATGATGAAGTAGCAAATTCTATTGTTGCTCAGTTGCTGCTTTTAGACAGCGAAAATCCGGACAAAGATATTATGCTGTATATTAACAGTCCTGGCGGTGTAATCACTGCCGGTATGGCTATTTATGATACAATGCAATTAATAAAAGCTGATGTTTCAACAATCTGTCTGGGTGATGCAGCTTCTATGGGAGCATTTTTACTATGTTCAGGAGCAAAAGGGAAACGAATGGCGCTACCAAATTCAAGAGTAATGATTCACCAACCTTTAGGCGGGGCAAAAGGCCAGGCAACTGATATTGAAATTGAAGCTAAAGAAATTTTAAGAATGAAAGATATGCTAATCAGTATTATGGCTGAAAATTCAGGTCAACCCTACGAAAAAGTAAAAGAAGACTGTGAACGAGATCACTTCTTGACCGCACAAGAAGCCCTTGAATATGGTCTTATAGATAAAATCATAACAAGAGATAATAAATAATTGTTAACAAAACTTAATAATATCCTTAAAAACATGCAATAACTTGAAGTTGCATGTTTTTATATATTTGTAAAGGTTAAAAAAGGTTAGTTATTTCAAGGTAGGAGTTACGACGATGGCTGTTTTAATGTTTATCGCTCGAAAACATGATCTGATTAGTCAGCAGTACAAATATCAGGCAAAACTGCAAGACATCACAAGAAAAATAAGTGATATGCAGCAATATGCCGCAAATATTGCAGATGGATCAGTGTCTATGTCTGATATGATGAATACTCCAAGCTCAATGTTTGGAAGGACATTGATGTATATGAATTATTCACATAACATGGCAGTTCAAAATGCACAGATGAATTTTATGGGAATGCAGCCAATGCTTACACAACAAATGGCTCAGATGGATTCTAACTCTCAAATGATGTATCAACAGTGGATTCAGCAAAGTCTGTACAAACAAGAACGTGAACGCTTGGCTAAAATTGAAGCTAAATTATTAAATGAGCAAGAAAAAGAAATGATGCAGCAAAAACAAAAAATTGAAGCTCAGTTAAAAATGATTGAACAAGAGCTTGAAAGTGTAAAACAAGCTGAAGAAGCCGGCATTAAAGCTTTTGCTCCCAAATATACCGCTTAATAATTTAGCAGATTAAATTTTTCAATCCTTAAACTAACCTTTAAGGGCTCACTTAAACGTGAGTCCTTTTTACATATATAATACTTTATCAACTTTTACATCAAAATGCTCATGCGGCAATATTTCCACAAATAGTTCTTTAGGGACTATGACAATTTTGAAGGCATTCTTGCAAAAAGGCAAGAACCTATCGTAAAATCCGCCGCCATAACCCAAACGATATCCCTCACTATCCGCCATTAGCGCCGGTACAATAACCATGTCTAAAAGTTCAGGACTGACAGGCTCTGTACATGGCTCCATTATATTTAATTCAGATTTCTCAAGCTTTCCGCTCACAGGGCAGACAAGTATATTCCGGTCTGTAACTTTTGGTAAAAAAAAGTTCTTTTTATCTTTAAATAAATCTCTCAAGTCGATCTCATACGTAGTGGGATAATAAAGCATAATATTATTAGAATCTTTATAGTGTTTATCTTGTCGAATTGCATCACAACATTTCTGGCTTAATGAAATCAGGTCAAGCTTTTTTCTTAATTCTTTTGCATATAACCTGTAGCCTGTTTTATTATCCATTTTTTTAATATATAATAAATACAAAAGGTTGACAATTGCGAAAACAAATTAATAAATCCTGATTGGGCATAACACGGTTAAATTCAGATATATACAGGCGACGGCAAGGGTAAGACAACCGCATCTTTGGGACTTGCAATGAGAACGCTGGGACGCTGCTGGAAAGTCCTTATAATAATGTTTACTGAATGCGGTGATGATTATGGCGAACTTAATTCTTTTATGAATTTATCTCCGACAATTAAAGATAATTTAAGAATTGAACAGGCAGGATTGGATAGGATTATATATAAAAATAATAAAACAGAAGACGACGTAAAAGAGATAAAAAAGGGCTGGGAATTGGCGAAAAAGCTGTACGTGAAGATGAATACCCGCTTATAATTCTTGACGGGACCAATATCGCAATTGATATGGGAATTCTCGATGTTGATGAAATTGTGGATGTCTTAAAAAATAAGCCCGATGAGATGGAATTTTTATTAACAGGACGTAATGCACCCCCAAAAGTGATTGAAATTGCCCATCTGGTTTCCGGGATTAAACCTGTAAAACACTATTGGGATAAGGTATAGCGGCAAAAGGTATTGAATATTAGCTTCCCTATATTTTAATATTCAATTCAAGCATTAAAAAATTTAACTTATTTGCAAAAAACCAAATCCCTGATAACATTAAAAGTATGGGGAAGATTTTACTAGTATCAAACCGTCTTGAAAAAGTTCAACAATTCGCGGGAATTTTTGACAAAAAACCGTATGAATTTTTCACCTCGTCAGATGAGAATACCCTTTCTGAAATAATGGAGATTAACTCTCCTGACATAGTTATATTTGATAGTTCCCTGCAAAATATTAAGCCTCTGATTAAACAGCTTAAGTCATCAACAACTTCATCTTCATTTATATTACTCTCAAAAAATGACTCCTCTATTGATGTTGATATTTTAAAAAATATCAATGCAATTCTAACTGAGGAAATGTCTGAAAATCTTATATTATCAATAATTACAGTAAACTTAAAAACAAAACATTCTCTTGAGCAGCTATCTGATACAAATAAAAATCTTGCAGACAGCTTATACCGTTTAAATGTGTTATACAGCACAAGTTCACAATTTGCGGGGTCGCTGGACAAAAAGAAACTTGTTGATTATATGATAGAGGGGCTCGACAAATCTTTAAGTTATGACCTTACATGCACTCTATGTACTGATGATGAACCCGTACTGTTATTAAATTCACTTTATGAAATATCCGAGGAGTTGATGAGTGCAATAAAACTTCGTACAGTTTTAAATTACAAATCTTTATTCAAAGACAAAAAACCGCCTTTTGAAATTGATATAGATACTTTAAAGGTTATAAAAACCGTAAAATATCCGGCAAACCGATTCACTTTTACTCTTTTTCAATATGATAACATGTTTGCCCCGATTATTCTTGGTGATAATTTTTTTGGATGCATTGAAATATTCAAAGAAACTCCTTTCACGTCAGACGACGCAACATGTTTTCAGACAATAGTACAGCAGGTTTCACTGCCATTAAAAAGTGCCACTTTATACCAGGAAATTATGGAAACAAACTCAAAGCTTGAAAAGCTTGAACGTTTAAAATCAGAATTCATATCCATTGTATCGCATGAGTTAAGAACACCGCTTACTGCGATTAAAAATTCTCTAGATATTTTATCCGGAGGGCAATGCGGCAACATCAACGAATCCGGGCAAAAGTTTTTATCAATGGCACAAAGAAATGTTCAGCGACTTGCAGGAATTATAAATGATTTACTTGATCTTTCAAAAATTGAAGCCGGAAAAATGGATTACCATTTTACGGATATGAATATTCATTCCGTTATAGATTATGTAAAATCGTCACTATCAATTGTCGCAAAAGAAAAGGGCTTAAATTTGATTGCAGAGGAGACAGCTAATCTGCCGGATATTTGCGCGGATTCTCAAAGACTTGAACAGGTATTGACAAATCTTATTTCTAATGCAATAAAGTTTACCCCCGAAGGCAAAAATATCATAATCCGCTCTCATCTGGCAGATGCCGCCCAGCTTGACGCACCGGACTGTTTTAAAGACGATATTAAAAAACTTCACGGTAAATATATCGTTGTTTGCGTGGAAGATCAGGGTATCGGCATTGCAGAAAAAGATTTACTCAGGGCCTTTGATAAATTTGCGCAAATCGAAAATTCCTTATCCAGAAAAGTCGGAGGCTCCGGTCTTGGATTACCAATTGCAAAACAGCTTTTAGAAGCCCACAACGGTGCCATATGGTGTGACAGCGAGCTTAACAAAGGCTCAAGATTTTATTTCGCAATCCCTCTAAGTAATATTCCTGCAAAATCAGAAAAACATCTTATTTTAAATTAGTTTTCTTATGAAGCATTATATGAGTATCAGCATACTCCAGGGTATCTGCAACAAGTCCAAGATATTTTGGATTCATTTTTCTATCTCCGAAAGCAGCGAACTGTTATCAGATTTTCCAATAAAAAATTCAATTGTATTAAGCAATTCTTTTTCCGTACGGGTATCCTGTTATCTAGTGACCACAACCATTTGGCGCCATCAGGTGTTAAACCTTAATTTGGGTACTATTTTATTAATCATATTCTTCCGCCGATATCATTAATTTTAGTAAAACATAAAAAAAATTTGTTGGACGAGAGCAAACGGTTTTACAAAATGTAACAAAACCTTTGTCCAAACAAGGACATGCTATAATAATGTTATTAGGGGAAATGGTATGAAAAAAATTCTTATAGTTGACGATGAGCAAGATATCGTAGATAGCCTGAAATTTGTATTGGAAACGGCTGATTATATATGCTACTGTGCCTATAATGGAGAGGACGGCTTAAAATTAGCAAAAGAAATAATGCCTGATTTAATTATACTTGATGTTATGATGCCTAAAATTAACGGTTACAAAATCAGCCGGCTTTTAAAATACGATAAAAAGTATAAAGATATACCTATCTTGATGATTACGGCACGCTCTCAAGAAGAGGATAAATTAATCGGTGAAGAAACCGGTGCTGATGAATACATTACAAAACCTTTTGATTTGGATGAAGTCGTTAAGACCGTTAACAAATATTTGGGATAATCATGGAAACAGTAACTAATAAGACATTGGAAAAACTTAAATATGATTTGGTTAGAGCAGGACTTGTACAATACGAAGTTATTGAACAGGCTGATGAGATTTCCAATGCACAGAATATTAACATAGGGCAGGCACTTATAAATTCCGGAGTTATTACTGAAGACACCCTGCTGAAATTTTTAGAAACAAGACTGCATATCCCCTATGTAAACCTTGATGACTATTCCCTTGATACAACTTGCCTTAAGTACGTAAGTTTTTCTGATGCAAAAAGATACCGTATTATTCCCCTTTTTAAAATAGAGGATACACTTACAGTTGCAATGGCTGATCCACTGGACTTATTTGCTATTGACAAAATAATTGAAACTGCAGAGTGCTCAATTGAGCCCGTAATATCGTCAGAAAACGCAATCCTCAAAAAAATTGACGAATATTATAAAAACGACAGCACCGTTGGAGAAATTTTTACAGATATCAATACGGAATATGACTGGCATGATGAACTCCATAGTGAAGATTTAAGCGATAACCATATCCAAAAAATAATAAGAGCTATCCTAAAACAAGCTATTATGGAAGGTGTTCATGAAGTAACTTTTCAGGGCGAAGACTCGGGTTTCGGGGTAAATTTTAAAAAAAACGGAGAAATTATAAATCGGGGAACCATTCCTTCCGTTTTGACAGCGTCATTTACCGCCCGACTAAAAACGCTTGCAGAACTTGACCCATCTGTTTCAGAAGTACCTCAACTTGGCAAATTAAACTTTAAGGTAGACGATGTTCAGGTGGTTGCAAGTATATCAACATTCCCCACTATTATGGGGGAAAGAATTTTTCTGAAAATTTATAAACCGCCAAGAGCCCTTAATAAAATAATAACTAATGATAAACAGTTAAAGCTTGTTAAAAAATCTCTAAATGAACCTGGAATTATTTTGGTTTGCGGTTCTCCGTTAAGCGGAAAAACCCACATAATATATTCACTTCTTTTAGAAGCTGCAAAAACACCTTCCAAAAACATTATGACACTTGAAAGCATTGCAAAATATATGCTCAACGGAGTTAACCAGTGTGAATTGAATGAAAACATCGGTTTTAATATGGATAAAGCATCAAGATTCATTGAATTTCAGTCACCTGATATAATTTATCTCGAAGGTATTAAAACCAAAGAATCATTTGACTATTTTGCGGGCCTTGTTTTTGACGGAAAAACAATTATCATGGAGTTTTTAGCCAACAATATGGAAGATATGCGCAACAAAATGGCATTTTCCGACTTTGAAACCCTCAAATCACTTATAAGCTGTATGATATTCATTCACTCAAAAGACAGTATTGAAGTATTTGACAAAGAAACAATCCAAAAATATCTGGTCTGATTCTAGTAAGACCAATAGGCTTGCTGATATAAATTTCACAAAACGGAATTAAGCAATATAGAAAACCAAATTAATAAGAAAATCAGCAATAAGCATATACAATGTTGATAAAATAGCCGCCTGTGTGGTAGAAATCCCGACTTCTTTTGCGCCGCCTCTGGTTTCATATCCTTGTGTAGCGCAAACAAGAGCAATTAAACCGCCAAAAATAGAGGCTTTTAAAAGGCTTATATAAATATCACGTGTAGAAAGCCATGCCCAGACAGAATGCATATACCTTGCAGGATTAAGATCAATAGTCACGGCAGAAACCAGCATCCCGCCGAGAACACCTATGACTTCTGCAATCAAGACCACCATAGGCACCGTAATCATTGCTGCAATAATCCTCGGGGTAAAATAATACCCTACAGGATCGACTTTTAGTGTTTTCATTGCATCAACCTGAGAAGTCACCTGCATATTTGCTATTTCAGCAGAAATTGCAGTACCGGCACGCGCACCAATAGCAAGGGCAACAAAACCGGGTGCTATTTCTCTTATCATAACAATAGCAATCGTACCGCCGATATAGGTTTCAGCACCTGACATCAAAAACTGCTTAGCCACCTGAACGGCAATGATTGCAGCAGCAATAAATGCTATTGCCAAGGATATGGTAAGCGAATCATAACTTATTGATGCGGACTGGCTTATAATACTTGAAAACTTTACCTGCCTTTGCAGTAAATACTTCAAGCTTTTAAAAAAATTTATGACGCACAATCCGAAAAAGTTTATCATACAAAAAATATATCACGAACAACTAATTTTTGGCAATATTTGCACTTTTAATAAATTGTTTTGCATCATTAACAGGTATTGCAAACCCGATACCGATATTAGAAATATTATTATCCGGATTATAAATAGATTGATTAATCCCGATGACCTCACCTGATGAATTTAACAGCGGGCCGCCGGAGCAGCCGGGATTTATTGCGGCATCAGTTTGTATCCTGTTTTTAGTATAGTCAATTCTTGAGACAATACCCTGTGTTAACGTCCCCTGAAATCCAAACGGGTTGCCTATTGCAAGAACTTTCTGCCCCACTTTTATTTCTTCGGAATTTCCAAAAGATACCGTTTGTAATTGTTTTTCCGGCTCGATTTTCAAAAGCGCCAAATCCTTATTTTTGCCCATTCGGGCGAGGATTTTTGCCTTATAAACCTTGCCGTTGTATAAAGTAACGTCGATATCTTTACTGCCCTCGACCACATGAAATCCCGTTAATATGACACCGTCTTTTGAAACAACACAGCCTGTTCCGGCAGAAATACCATCCTCTACCTGAGCATCAATAGCAACAATTGCAGGATTTATCTTTTCATAAACCGCAATGTTTATCATTTCATCCGGCTCATAATTAACAGCCTGAACAGATGTACTGCCAATTATAAATACCATAATTATATATAAAATTCTTTTAATCATAGACACATTATATAAAATTTTGTACACCTACATATTGCCTTAAAATATTAATTTCCGGTTGGTTCTTGAAATTATTAAAGTTTTAATGTATAATTCAGCAAAAAGGAGAATTTGATTATGGCAAGAATTGATTTATTCAAACAACATTTACAAGAAAAAAAAGCAGTTAAAGTTATTGCCGGGATAGACAATTTTGATATAGTAAATATCAAAAAAGTAGTTTCATCTGCGGAAAATTCAGGTGCAAGTGCTGTTGATATCTGCGCAAATGAAGATATTGTAAAAGAAATTCGTTCAATGACAGAATTGCCTTTATTTGTATCTTCAATAGTTCCGCGTGAACTTGCAAGAGCAGTAGAATTAGGCGCTGACGCAATTGAGCTCGGTAACTTTGACGTTTTATATAAAAAAGGAATTTCCTTCACTGCTCAGGATGTACTGAGATTAACAAAGGAAACACTTGAACTGTTAAACGGACGAGAAATTTTCTTTTCAGTAACAATTCCTGGCGAAATTGCCATTTCTGAACAAATTGAATTAGCAAGAGAATTGGAAACAATGGGTATTGACCTTATCCAAACTGAAGGGCATTTTTCAAAAGATTCTCAAGCCGATGGCGTAAGAGGTTTGATGGAAAGAGCAGAACTCACAATTTCCAACACAATTGAACTTGCAAGAAATATTGAAATGCCTATAATGACAGCAACAGGTATCAATCCGACAACCGCACCGTTTGCATTTGCAGCAGGGGCATCAGCTATCGGAGTGGGTTCATGCATCAACAAAATGGATTCAACACTGTCTATGATAGCAACCATCAAAAATCTTGTTGAAATAGCTGAAAAAAATGCTGTAAAAACTATGGAATTAGTATAAAAAATTTAACCTATAAAAAACGGGACGATTGTCCCGTTTTTTTTGTATATTCAGTAAATCCTTTTCTTGAACTATTGTACTTCCCGCAAAGTTTTTCAACTATATGCCAGAAAACCTTGCCATATCTACTTAGAGAGCACCCTCCCGACGTATATTCTTCTTAATTCTTCCCTTCGCGACCACCTTTTAAACTTTATGTTATCATAATTGTATCCGTCTGTCACTACTTATTACATTTATTTACATGTAATGGAAATTTTTTATGCTTTTAACTAAAATATTATAAGGAAGGATACGGCATGGAATATATTTTAGATTTATTATACATTTATATAGCAGTTTACTCAGTTTACTTTCTAGTATTAGCTTTAAGAAATCTAAGGGATAAACCTTTCAAAATCGAAAAGAGATACGCGCAGTATGAAGATAAAGAACATCTTGCCGTTGTAATTTATTCACATAACAACAAAACTAATCTGGAAGCTCTTATTAATCAGTTAAAACTACAAGACTATCCGATAGACTGCTTTAAAGTTTTTGCGATTTTAGACAATTGCACAGACGGTTCCGAAACCATATTCAACACAAACAGATTTGTAAATGTCATTAATTTTAAAGATAATAAAACTCTTGGTAAAGATCAGTCTATTTCTCTGTTAATTGAGCAATTGATGCAGGATCAATGGATTGATTCTTACATATTTATTGACGGTACAAGAAGTATTTCAACTGACTTTCTGTCAACAGTAAATTCCGCTCTTGTAAAAAATTCCGTATTAAGCGGTGAAACTTTAATGAATACGGATAACATTGATATTATTGACAGAATCAAAGCCGTTTACTTTAAATATCATATGAATTTCATTAACAAAGCCAGAACTCTTTTAGGACTGACTGTTCAGGCTGATTCGGGAGTATTTATAATCAAAAAAGAAATTGTAGACCTAATTGGTGAAGTTGATTTTAAAAATATTGACAGCGAACTGAAATACAGCCTTTTGTTGTCAAAAATCGGATACAGATGTGCATACAATCCTAATATTCAGACTCTTGTAAATGCAGAAGGCTATATTTTCAGACGTCCACGGCTCTCTCAAAGATTAAAACTATTTATCAACTGTTCAAAAAGCATCTTCACAAAGAATTTTGTATTTACAGAGCATGTATTTTCGCTTATTGCCCCTAACTTCTGGATACTTATAATTGCGTATTTAGGCTTAATGAAACACTCCTATAAATACTACTTCTTTGTTGATTTTAAAATTGTATTATTCTCATTTGTTCTTTTAATTGCCGGATTTGCAATAAGCCTGATTAATGCAAAATTGAATTTCAAAGAAACCATTTTACTGTGTTTATATCCGTTATATTCAATAGGGCATATAATAAAAAACTTTCCGCCTATACGTAGTATATCTGCAAAGCTGGCAAATGGCAGGGTATTAAATGAAAAAGATAAACTTTCAATTGATGTTGTAGTATCAACAGGCAAAAGTGAGCTGCCATGCAGGTTAGAATTCATTTCAGACAAAGAGCTTTCAAAAGTAAGATTTATCTTTAAAAACAAAAAATATACAACAAGCGGTCATTTAAGAATGATTGACGCGCTACAGGAATTAAAATCCAAACTTGACGACTACGGATTCATATTAAGAATATGCAACTGCTGTTCACATTTCACATCAAACGTTGACGGTTCAACAAATATGTTAAAAGGCACATGTAGCTGTGATTATCCAAGTCCTTCTTTAAAAGAGCCGAAACCAACCTTAATATGGAATTCCTGCTCTAAATTTTCACCGGCAAGATTGAACAACCTTATTGAAGAAATGATTTCAAAGGATCGCGGGAATTGACGCTAAAACCTCTTTTATCATATAAAAAGATCCGCAAATAACCGTAAGCATGCCATCGGAATAATCAATTTTATGCGGAACAAATTCATTTGATGCATATGGACAAGCTGCTTGCAGCTCGCTAACCTCTGCGGAATTAGGATAGTTAAAATGATAAAAATATATCTGATCATTCCGACTAAATAATACCTTCAACATGGTTTTGTAGTCTTTATTTTTAAGGCAGCCAAATATAAATCTTTTAGGGGTATCCGGAAAATAAAAATCAAGACTTTGGCGAAGAACAGCAACTCCGTTTGGATTATGCGCTGCGTCAATTATCATATTTTTATCCGGCAGATATTGAAATCTGCATGGATGGTCAATATTTTTCAACCCTTCCTGAATAATTGTTTCCGGTATTTTGGGGAATAGATATCTGACGGCAGCAAGAGCCAAAGATAGATTTTCCTGCTGGAAAAGACCTTTTAATGAAAGGTTTGTAGTATCTTCCGACGGAAAAACTATCCTAAGAAGCGAATTTTTCTTATCAGCAATATCCTTTATAACCTCATATCCCTCCGAAGTTATAACAGGACAGTTTTCTTTAATAATACCCGCTTTTTCAAAGACGATTTGCTCCAGAGTATGCCCGAGCCTTTCAATATGATCAAAATCAATATGTGTAATTATTGAACACAAATTTGACTTTATTACATTTGTTGCATCAAAACGCCCGCCAAGTCCGGTTTCAAGAACAACAATGTCCACATTTTCATCTGCAAAATATTTAAACATTACCGCTGTTAGAACTTCAAACTCAGTAAGATGAATTTCATTTTTATCAGCCAGAGAGCATACTTTTTCAATGTATGCAGCAAAGGTATCCTTGGGAATATTTTGACCGGAGATTTTTATCCTCTCAACGTAATCAAAAATATGCGGGCTTGTATATAAACCAACCTTAAAGCCAGCCTGTTTTAATACAGATGCTATAATCGCACAAACCGATCCCTTACCGTTTGTACCAGCAACATGGATACACTTCAACTTATCCTGAGGGTTGCCGAGAAGTTCAAGGATTTGAATAGTCCTATCTAATCCTAATTCTATATAAAACTTCCCCTGACCAGTCAAAAGTTTTACGGCTTCATCATAGTTCATAATTAATAAAACCTCTGCATAACAGGCAGATTAACACCGTTGCAGAAGGAACGTTCAGTAAGCCTTATGCCCAGACAGCCCTGCTTACGCTTGAATTGTGCCCTGTATATTTTTTTGATAGTATCAAGCACAAGCTCGGTACCATATTTTGTACAAATTTCTTCCACAGGTTTATTCTGTTCAATATACATTTCAATAATATCGTCAAGGACTGCATACTCAGGAAGCCTATCCTGATCTTTCTGGCCGGGGTGGAGTTCTGCAGAAGGAGCCTTATCAATAATTGCCTGATTGATTCTTTCACCTTCACGGTTAATATAAGCCGCAAGTTTATAAACATTTGTTTTAGTCAAATCGCAAATCAGGTTCAAGCCGCCTGCAAGATCACCGTATAAAGTTCCAAACCCCATTGCGGATTCGGACTTATTCCCTGTTGACAAAAGCAACCTGTTATCACGATTTGAGAAAAACATCAATATAACTGCTCTAAGACGTGCCTGAAGATTTTCTTCTGCCAAATCCTGCTTGAGATCATGGGCAATTTTTTCCATAAAATTGTCAAATAACGGGGTAATACAATGTTTTTCGGTTTTTATGCCCAAATTTTGAGCAAGAGCAATTGAATCCGTAACACTTCCTTCTGATGAATACATACTCGGCATCAAAATTCCCAAAACATTTTCTGCACCTATAGCATCACAGGCAAGAGTTGCAGTCAACGCACTGTCTATTCCGCCAGACAGACCTAAAACTACTTTTTTAAAGCCTGTATTTTCGCAATATTCTTTAAGTGCAAATGTTAAAACCTTATAGATTAGCTCCTCGCAAGATACCTCTTTGTATTGCTTTACTACACTAAAATCCAGAACTTCAACTGCCTGCTCGCACACCGGCAGCTGCATCACAAATTCATTTTCTCTGTTTTTTGCAAAACTGCCGCCTGCATATACATTTTCGTCAGCCATACCGACTGCATTGACATATACAAAATCATTTCTTGTACTTATACTTTCTACAAAATCCCTATACGAATCAACAACAAAGTATTTATTTTTTGCAAGAACATATAAATCACAAATAACATCGTCCCTGTAAATATCATCAACATAGACATTTTTACCCTGAATTATATAAAATCCGTCTTGAGAAACATAGATTTCTCCATTTTGAATCAAAACATCGCCGATTAAAACAGCTTTATCATAGTTTTTTTGCGCAATTTTTTCGTAAAAATTTATTTCTGCATCCTGTGCCCTATCATCAAAAACAAGGTCTTTACCTCCTGTATCTTCCATATCATACTGAGGAAAAATAATCAAATTACAATCCGTTTTTTCAATATTTTCAATTATCTGTTTATAATTAAAATCAAAATCTGCTGTTTTAAATCTGGTTTGTGCCAATGCAACTTTCATTATTACTCCTTTATTCTAACTTCAAATAATTAACTTTTTCCCAGCCCAAATCAATATACTTAACTTTTCCTTTAATCTTCTCAACCTGCGGGAGGATTGACGGGATACGTTTCACACGTTCATAAATATTTGAGTCAAGCTGTCCCAACCTAACCGGAACTGTTTGTATTTTAACATAAATATCATCCGGATTTCGCATATCAATATATTCAATCTTTTCACGTGAAAATGTTTCCACATATTTAGCAAGTTTTTGAATCTGTCTGATTTTATCCACATCCCACTTTGTATAATCATCGCCCTTATTGCCGTATGATAGAACTTTAATCGTATCATACTCTTTGGGAAGCGGTAAATAATCCATACCTATTATCAATCTGCCTTCCCTAGTGAATGCAGCAACCGGATTAACTTTAGCATCAGGCGCCACTGTAATTACAGGTGTTGCCTCGTTTATAATCACCAAAACCCTTGCGGGAAAAGCGTATCTGCGAATATAAACATCCTCGACGGGTGCTAGTGAGGTAAGCTTATGTTTCAACTCATCCAAATTAGCCATATATATTGGAACAGACGGAACTTTTACCTGCCGCATTACACTTTTAACTTTATCTGTTTTGACAATTTTATTATTGACTATTTGAACAAAAGCCGGGTCAAACTTAACAAACACATCCTCCGGAAGATACCAGCCCTGCAGAGTTGAAAAATAATAAACCCCGATAATTAGAGCACAGCCGGTAAAAAAGCGCATAAGCCTCTTTAAAAAGCTTTGCTTTTTTTTACCCTTTCTCAACTGCCTTTCACGCTGTTTTGCTTTTAAAAGTTCTTCCGGACTTTCAAATTCACAATAATCAGTCATTATTTATTTAACCCTGCACTGTTTAAAATTAACAACACTAAATTATCATAATCTATACCCATGGCAAGAGCCTGAGCCGGCAAATCGCTGGTTGCAGTCATCCCAGGGCTTGTATTAATCTCCAAAAGATACGGAGTATCGTTCATAATCATAAAGTCAATCCTCGCAACTCCGCTGCACCCTGCTGTTTCAAAAGATTTGACAGCAAGCTCTTTAACATATTCGGTAACCTCCGGTGATAAATTCGCCGGGCATATAAATTCGGACATACCTTCAGTATATTTTGCTTCAAAATCATACCATTCATTTTTAGGTCTGATTTCAAGAATTTCTGTTGCAAAAGGTTTTCCGTCATCTTCAAGCACTCCGACCGTAACAAAAAATCCGTCAATGAATTCCTCAACTAAAACTCCATCATTATACTTTAAAGCTATATCATAAGCTGCCTTCAAGTCTTCTTTTTTGTCAACTCTTGTCATTCCAAAACTTGACCCTTCACACACAGGTTTTACAAAAAGCGGATAAGTTAAATCAGCGGTCTTATCGTAAATGTCATCACCCTTTTTAATAAATGCGGAGCGTGCCATTATAATATCAGGGTTAGTAGACAGAATTCTTTTAGTAAATTCTTTATTCATACACACAGAACTTGCCATAACTCCGCAGCCCGCATAAGGAATTCTTAGAATTTCCAAAAGCCCCTGTATACAGCCATCTTCACCATATTTTCCGTGCAGAGCATTAAATGCATAGTCATATCTGCCTTCTTTAAGTTTAACAGCAATATCCTTATCTACAACGACCATTTCAGAATTTTTAAAGCCAAGCCTCAGAAGTGCATCATAGCAACCCTTGCCCGATCTCATTGAAATTTCAGCTTCAGACGACATACCGCCGCACAGTACAGCTATTTTTGAATTTTTATCAATCCCATTTTTAATTTCTCGCATAATTTAACCTCATCTTTATCATTCCCGCCCAGATATCTAACCTCGGGAATTAATTTTACACCGTATTTATTTTCTACTGCCGAAGACATTCTATCCATAAGCCTTAGAACATCCAGAGATGTTGCAGAATTATCATTAATAATAAAATTTGCATGGTTTTCAAAGACATGAACACCGCCTTCAGACATTTCTTTTGCTCCAACTGCATCCAAAAGGCGTCCCGCAGAATCTCCTCCTGGATTTTTGAACACACTGCCGCAATTTGGCAATGTTAGGGAGGGCTGCTTTTCTTGCCTGAATGTCAAATTTTCATTCATTTTTCTATGAATATTCTCTGCCGTATCAGGTTTTAATTCAAATTGGGCTGACAGAATAACATAGGGTTTTTTCTGGCAAATAGATGTCCGATATGAAAACTCCATTTCATTATTCATAAACGTTAAAATTCCGCGCTCCGGCACGTATAACCTAGCAGATTTCAAAACATCAGCAATCATTTGGCCATGAGCACCTGCATTCATATAGACTTCCCCTCCAACAGAACCAGGAAAGGCTATCATGAACTCAAGTCCGCTTAACCCTTTTTCAGCAACAAGTTTAGACAATTTCGTACCTCTAACACCGGCGCTTGCAGTAACTATATTATTCTCTATTTCAATCTCATCCATATGTTTTGTGCATATTAAGACACCGTCAAAACCCTTTGATGAAACGAGAATATTTGACAAGTTTCCTACAACCAGCGCATCCTTGTGCGATTCTACAGTTTCTGCAAACTCATCGACAGTTTCAGGAAAATAAACTTTTTTAACTTTCCCGCCAATTTTAAAAGATGTTAATTTTGAAATATCAAAATCATTTTCTACAAGCATCTACAGCCTCCTGGCTTAACATCAAAAGTTCTTTTCCAAGGTTGGTAATATCTCCCGCACCCAGTCCTATTACAATGTCACCTGATTTTAAAGAAGGGAACAGCTTTCTTGCGACATCACGAATACTTCCGGATATATATTCCGCAGAATATTTTTTTGCCAATTCTTCCGTGAACCTTTCGGAATTAATTCCTTCAACGGGTATTTCAGATGCCGCATAAACATCTGTCACAACAATTCGATTAACCTCATCAAATGCACAAAGAAATTCATTCCATAGATTGCTTAATCTGGTATACCGGTGAGGCTGAAAAACCGCTATAACATTTTTTCCTTTAAAAGATTTTGCAGAAGAAAGCGTTGCCCTAATTTCTGTCGGATGATGTGCATAATCATCATAAACCGATATCCCGTTAAATTCACATATTTTCTGGAATCTTCTGCCCATACCGGTAAATGTTGCAAAATGCGGCTTCACAAGCTCCATATCAACATCTGATTGGTGCAAACTGGCAAAAACCGCCAATGCATTATAAACATTATGCTGGCCTTTCAGACAAATTTTCATATTAGATAGAAATTCACCCTTATAACAGATATCGAATGTCGTAAAGTCTTCGTTGTACTCAATATTTTTTGCAACATAATCCGCATCATACAATCCATATGTTATAAATTGTCTGCCATCAAGCTGAATGGCGCCTTTACAATCATTATTTATCAATACCTTAGATTCAGGTTTAATATTAGAAATAAATTTATCAAAGGTTTCAATAATTGATTCTAAACCGTTTTTATAGAAATCAAGGTGATCTGCCTCAAGGTTGTTTACGACAACAATATCAGGTGAGTATTTTACAATAGTCCCGTCACTTTCATCCAATTCTGCACAAAAATACCGGCCGTCTTGATAGTGTGCATTTGTACCTATATAGGGAAGAATTCCCCCGACAACATAAGATGGTTTTAAACCGGCTTTTTCCAGAACATAGGCGCATAAACCGCTTGTTGTTGTTTTTCCGTGTGTGCCAGAATAACCGATAAAAAATTTACCCGTGCTAGACAATTTTGCAAGTACATCTGATCTATGATAAACAGTTAATCCAAGTCGTCTTGCCTTTTGCATTTCAGGATTGTTTTCTTTAATTGCTGTACTTGCAACAACTATACAATCTTCAGGAAGATTTTTTTCATCATGGCCTATATAAACTTTGGCCCCCAAATCCCGCAGCTTATCAATATATTTACTGTCACTAATGTCTGACCCTGATACCTCATAACCATTTTCTAAAAGGTATTTTGCCAGACCGCTCATTCCTATTCCGCCTATTGCAATAAAATAATATTTCTCTTTCAATTTTCTATCCCTATAGCTATTTACTTTTTCTATTATAATACTAAAAAAACACGAGGGCTGAATGTTATGATTTTTTAATAATTTGCCTTAAAAAAAGAGCCTTTTCCGGCTCTTTACTTTATCACAATATTTACAAGTTTTTTAGGAACCACTATGACTTTTACAATTTCATGTCCGGAAATTAACTCTTTAATCTTTGAACTTTCCATTGCAGCCTGTTTAAGCTCATCTTGCGAAAGTGCCTCATCAACTTCAAGCTTATCTTTCACTTTTCCGTTAATCTGCACGACTAATGTTATAGTGCTTGCTTTTGCAAGATTTTCATCCCAAACCAGCCAGGCTTCATCATGAATAGAGTTCCGGCCGCCCAATTCATGCCAGGCTTCTTCTGTCAAGTGTACTGCAACCGGCGACATAAGCTTCAACAATGATACTATTGCAAAACTCAATACACCCTTATCTTCATCATCCAATTGAGATTTTTTACTCTGCCAATCGTAAATAGCATTGGTAAGTTCTCTATATTTTGAAATTACAGTATTAAACTGGAAGTCATTTGAAATATCATTGGTAATACCTTTAATTGCAATATGCACAAGACGAACAAGATCTTCATTTTCTTTCTTCAGCTTGTCAGATAATTTGTAATCCATAGAGATATTTGTTTCATTAGACGCAACAAGCCGCCATACCCGGTTTAAGAACTTATAACAGCCTTCAACGCCGGCATCAGACCAGTCAAAATCACGTGCCGGAGGAGAATCTGACAAAATAAATAACCTTGCAGTATCAGCTCCGTAATTTTCAAAGATTTCATCCGGATCAACTGTATTTCCTTTAGATTTGGACATTTTAGAACCGTCTTTTAGAACCATACCCTGTGTCAAAAGGTTTTTAAACGGCTCATCAAAATCCAATAAGCCTAAATCTCTCAACGCTTTTGTAAAAAATCTTGAATACAAAAGATGTAAAATTGCATGCTCAATTCCCCCTACATATTGATCAACCGGCAGCCATTTATTTACCAGATTACGATCAAATGGTTTTTCAGAATTTTTTGCGTCGGAATATCTTAAATAATACCAGCTTGAACACATAAAAGTGTCCATTGTATCGGTTTCACGTCTTGCAGGCCCGCCGCAATGCGGACATGTGGCTTCTGCAAATGTTTTTGACGTTGTAATAGGAGACTTACCAACAACGGAAAAATCCACATCTTTTGGCAATAATACAGGCAAATCTTTTTCGTCAACAGGTACAATTCCGCACTTTTCACAATATACAACAGGAATCGGGGCACCCCAGTAACGTTGACGGGAAATAAGCCAGTCACGTAATCTGTATTGAGTTTTAAACTCGCCGAACCCTTCCTTGACTGCTTTCTCTATAATCGCCTTTTTAGCATCTTCATTTTTCATACCGTTGAATTCACCTGAATTAACAAGAATACCCGGGTCTGTATAGGCTTCTTTAGTACAGTCAGACGGATTTTCCGGATTCTGGATTACAACCTTCAAAGGAAGGTTATACTTTTTAGCGAAATCGAAATCGCGTGTATCATGAGTCGGAACAGCCATTACAGCCCCCGTTCCATATTCAACAAGTGCATAATCCGCTGTCCACAACGGAAATTCCTCACCCGTAAACGGGTTTATACAGTGCGTACCAAGGGGGACACCTGTTTTCACACGATCAGTTGAAAGCCTTTCTATTTCTGTCATTTTTCTGGCATTTACGCGGTATTCTTCAACTTTTGCTTTATTTTCAGGGGTTGTAAGCTTTTCAATATCTTTATATTCCGGTGCTACAACAAGATAAGTTATCCCATGCACCGTATCCGGTCTTGTTGTATAAACCGGAACTTCAAGCCCTTCAACTTCTTTTACCTTAAACTTAAATATTGCACCGTGTGATTTCCCTATCCAGTTTGCCTGCATGGTCTTAACATTATCGCCCCAGCCGGTAAGCTTATCCAAATCTTTTAACAGGACATCTGCGTAGTCAGTAATTTTCAAAAACCACTGTGACAAATATTTTTTCTCGACTTCTCCGTCGCAGCGCCAGCATTTTCCGTCAATAACCTGCTCGTTTGCAAGAACAGTGGCACAGTTTTCACACCAGTTAACCGCCGCTTCTTTTTTATAAGCCAATCCTTTTTTGTAAAGCTGCAAGAAAAGCCACTGAGTCCATTTGTAATAATCGGGCTTGCAGGTGGTAACTTCTCTTTCCCAGTCATAAGAAAGTCCCAGCATTTTTAACTGTTTTGTCATATATGCAATGTTTTCATCTGTCCAGGTTTCAGGATCAGCACCATGTTTCATAGCCGCATTTTCCGCCGGCAGTCCAAAGCTGTCCCAACCCATTGGATGTAGAACATTATACCCTTGCGCATTTTTAAATCGCGCAATTACATCAGTAATTGTATAATTTCTTACATGTCCCATATGTAGCTTCCCTGAAGGGTATGGGAACATGGACAAAGCATAATACTTTGGCTTATCGCTGTCATCATAAGTTTTAAAAGCTCCGGATTCTTCCCAAACTTTTTGCCATTTTTTTTCTATTTCCTGCGGAAAATAACTTTGTTTCATTCTTTTTCTCTCCCTGGAAAAATCCTAGCATGAATAAATTACTTTTTCAAAATAATTTATTTACATTATTACTATTTTTAAACTTTTAGCGTATAATGAATACCATGAAAAGAATATTTTTAGCTTTATTCACGGGATTATTTATTTTATCAGTATTTTATGCCCCTGCTCAGGCTGGAGTTATTACTAGCACTAAAGACGGCATAATAAAAAATATTCAAGAAAAAAGTGCCAAAAAACAAATCCGAAAAATACTTGAACGGCAGACTAAACTTGCTTCAAACCATGACTATGCAGGTCTTTTTAACTTATACTCGCAGGATTTTATAAATACTGACGGGTTTACAAAAGATACTTATTTTACATTAATAAAAGATACTTGGACATCCTATCCGGACATAACTTATACAACTGAAATCAATGACATAACTGTAAATGATTATAATAATACCGCAAGCGCAGAAGTATATGAAACCTCTCTTGCTACTGCAACGCAATTAAATGAAGGCATAAAATTATATGGAGAGCTGCATTCTTATTCAAAAGGGGTTTACTATTTTAAAAAGGAAAAAGGCACATGGCTGATATCGGGCGAAAAGGTTTATAGTGAAAAATCCTTTTTAAAATACGGAGATACAAGATTTATAGACATGGACTTGGTTTCTCCTGAAAAAGTGACTCCAAATGAATACTATACTGCATCTTTAAAGATTGACCTGCCTAAAAATGCTTTTGCAATTGCATCAATAGGCAAAGAGGAAATAAAGTATCCGCAGGAACAAACTGAGGAAGTGTTCAGACGACTTCAGGATGACAACACTTTAGAGAGAATGTTTTATGCGAATAAAAACGGTAAAAATGAATACACTGTAGCTTCTATAGGAGTTTCTAAATCCGAACAGCTTACTCCTGAAAAAATCCGTGTTTATATTGCCGGACTTGCATTCATTATGACAAGAGTTAATGTTGAAGATGAGGTTCAAAATGCACCAGAAGATAAGTAAATATTTCTACTTTACAATTTGCTTCGCTTTTTTTGTTTTTGCAACCTTATACCTTTCAGATTTAATTGTTTCACAGCTTTTACACGGTTTTTCATATACAAGTGGTATAATCTCCCTAAATTATGTGGAAAATACAGGTGCTGCTTTCAGTATATTAAAAGATTCCAGAGAAATTTTAATAATTGCATCCGTTGTTGCAATTTGCGGAATAATTGCATACATAATAAGACATATTTCCAAAATATCACTTAAAGCAATATTCTTTCTCGCAATGCTCGGGGCAGGTATCGGAAGCAATCTGCATGAACGCATTGCGCTAGGGTTTGTCAGAGATTATTTCCAAGTCAATTTTATAGATTTTCCTGTATTCAATATAGCGGATATTTTAATAAATATTGGTGTTATAGCAATAATAATGATATTATTTAAAAAGAAATTATGATAATTTTTGTTGATGAAAATGACCAAGATACAAGGCTTGACAACTACATTTCGGGGTTGTTTTCGGATATTTCGCGTTCTAAGATCCAGAATTTTATAAGAGAAGGTAAGGTTACGATAAACGGCAGTATTAAAAAACCTGCCTACATGCTCAAGGATGGAGATAAAATTGAATTTGAAAAATTCGAGAATGAAGAAATTAAAATAAAACCGCAAAATATACCGCTTAACATAGTATATGAAGATGAAAATATGCTGGTTGTAAATAAACCTTCTGGAATGCTTACACATCCAACCTCTCTTGAGCGCGAAAACACCTTAGTTAATGCCCTTTTATACAAATACGGGGAAAATCTCTCCGATATAAACGGTGAATTGAGATGCGGTATAATTCACCGACTTGACAGGAACACTTCCGGACTCTTAATGATAGCAAAAAACAATAAAACACACGAGTTTTTAGCCCAACAGATTAAAGACCGTGCTGTTACAAAAAAATACAGAGCTGTTTTAAAAGGAAATTACAACGGAGATGAAGACCGAATTGATCTGCCAATCGGCAGGCATCCCAGACAACCCCACAAAATGGCAATAGTACCCGTAAAAGACGGTGGAAAAGAAAGTATTACACTATTAAAAGTACTTGAAAGATTTAGAGAAGCCACTTATGTAGAATTAACTCTTATAACGGGAAGAACACATCAGATAAGAGTTCATATGAGCCACATGCGTCATCCTGTCTATAATGACTCATTGTACGGCGCAGGGGAAGGAAGGGTTAAAACGCAGGAACAGGTTTTACAGTCATATTATCTGAGGTTTACAAAACCGGTAACAGATGAGATAATAGAGTTGGAAATTGAGCCTGATGAAAAAATCAATAAGGTCTTAACGTTTTACAGAAACAGGAGAAACTAATGAAAAAACTTATCAATATATTATCATACGTTTTAGTATTGGGTGTTATTTATATTGCAATAGTGAATGCTCCGGAGATTTTGAATTTGCATTTATGGAGAGTAACAGGCACTGCTAATACATTAGGAATGAATGAATATACAAAAACAATAAACCTTGCACTTTATACATTTATTATTTTAGCTGTAGGATTATTCACTGGAATTTGTTGGATGGGGCAGTTTTATTTAGCACAAAAGGAAAAATTAAACGCATATAAAAGAGAGTTGGAAAAAAGTTCAATAACAAATTCATCAAGCACGTCAAGGGTTGAAGTGCTTGAAGCTAAAATTGCAACTCTGGAAAAGGCTCTGGATGACGCTCTAAATAAATAATAAAGAAAAAAGTAGAATAAATATTCGGGCTCCATCCCCAGAATGGGGAATAACATCCCACGACAACACCAATCAGACGGGGCGAAGCTTATCGCCTGAGAGAAGAATTAATGCTTTAAAAAAAGAACCCGCAAATGCGGGTTCTCCTTAGTATGAAATTTGTTTAAGCTTCAGCACCTTCATCTTGTTTTTGCTGATTAATCAGACCCTGAAGTTTTTCTTTAATTTCATCGCCTTTTTTCTGCAAATCAGAAACTACATCATCCGCTTTTGATTGAATTTCTTTTACTGTTTCATCTGCTTTTCTCATAGCTTCTTTTGCAGAATCTGCTAACATTGCGCGGGTTTCTTCACCGGATTTTGGTGCCAGTAAAATACCTGTTATTGCACCTATTGCTCCGCCTACTATAAAACCTGCTAAAAATCTTGTTGCTGACATATTATTCACTCCTTTTTTTTACATTCTTACTTTATTTTACAATTTTTTAATCACCAGAAAAGGCTATTTTTTTGAAAAAAGTCCGAGCATTGAAACAAAACCTTTCAAAAATCCGCCAACAATTGATTCGGATATAAGTTTTGTTTTGCCAATTACCCTTTCAAGTATGATTTTTACATTATCAACGCCTTTATCAGTACTTTTTACAAGGTCATTAATAGTATGTAAGGTTTCGCTCAATTCCTGAAGAGTTGGCTTCAATTCTGTATTGAGCATAATTGATGTTTCATTCAAATTTTTTGACAGTTTTGATAAATCAATTAATAATTTTATCAAAAATCCGGCAACAACAACAAGTACAATGCAAGTTGTCCATGCCAAAAAAGTAAGTCCTTGATTTAATGCTATTTGTGAAAAATCCATAGTTAATTTTCCTTATCGTTCCTAGTATGTAAATTCACTTTCACCATCTTCCAATTCTTTGGCTTTTCTAAGCTTTCTGTTTTTCAGCATATTGCTGAATTTTCTAAGCTGTCTTTCAAGTTTATATCTCATCAGGTCAACTGATTCAAGCGCTTGTTTTTTAGCCTCAGAAATAGCAGGAGAGTTCTCCTCATATAATTTGCAGGCAGTTTCTTTCAACTGACGCCGTGATTCTTCACCGGATTTCGGCGCATAAAGAACGCCGGCTATAACACCGCCGATTACACCTGCTATAAGCCCCATTCCGAACATAAATGACTTATTCTTGCTCATAATGTATACCTCATCTTTCTTTTAAGTAATTATAACATATTTTTTTACGAATTACAAGCTGTACCCTTATCCCAGCAGTCTTTTAGCACGACTGCAAGCTGCATTACAGAAAGACATTTTTTTCTTTTACCTTTTAAAAAAAACAGTAAAAGATAAATCAAAATTGTTTTTACAATGGATATAGTATATTCCTTCTTTTTCTTTTCTGCAAATCTGCACAAGGAGTGAACGCCTTCGACAAATTTGGCAACGGCGTTTTTAGCGGCTTTAAGCCCTTGCTTCAGTTCCGGCCGGATTTCTCTTACCTTTTGGTCTGCCTCAAGAACTTTTTTATCAAGCTTTAGCATCAGCCAAATCAGGTTGGCTGCAATTATCAATTCTGCTATTAAAATTATTGCGATAAAAAAATACATTTTTTCCACTTTTGTATTATTATATTTGAAGTATAGAATAATTATGAGCAAATTGGAATACGCTTATGGGACTATTTATAAAAACAAAATTTTATATTGCACTTATGATGTCCAGAGTATCTTTTATGGGGCTTAAACTTCTCCAAAGACCTGCTACATCTTATCCCGGCTACATTGCCCTGAAAATTTGCCCTGAATTTCTAACCTTTTCTAAAAAATATATAAAAAATAATTTTATAAATGTCACAGGCACAAACGGAAAAACAACAACTTCAGGTCTTATAGCGCACATACTTGAAAATACCCACCAGAGTGTAATTCACAATTTAAAAGGTGCAAATATGCTAACAGGTATTGTAAATGTTTTTGCGCTCAAAATACAACCGCTTAAAAGATTTGATTATGCGGTGATAGAAACTGATGAGGCTTACCTGACCAAAGTATATGATTATGTAAAGGGGGATACTCTCATCGTTACAAATCTTTTTCGTGATCAATTAGACAGGTATGGTGAACTTGATTACACAGCAAAAATCATAAGGGAAGCAATTGCAAAAAATCCGGGCTTAAAACTGATTTTAAATGCAGATGATCCTATTGTAGCATCATTTGCAAAACCTGATAACACAGTGTTGTACGGCTTTGAAGATATTGAATATTACTGTAGATATAAAGAAGAATCCCTGGCACCGTCAGAGGCTTCCAACTGTATTTGCGGAGAACCTTTGAAATATACCAAAAGATTTTACGCACAGCAGGGAGAATATTTCTGTCCGAAGTGCGGTTACAAACACCCCAAATGCGACTATCCGGCAAAAGTTAAAATTTTTGACGATCACTCTTTGCTTTATGTGCAGCATCACGGTATAACATTTGAATTCAGGGTTAACCTTGTAGGCCTGTACAATGCATATAACGCACTCGCTGCAATTGCAATCGCATTTGAAAACGGATTAAATCAATCAGAAATCCAAAACGCCCTCAACTCATATCATTCCGTTTTCGGAAGAACAGAAACAAGAACTTTGAACGGGCACAAAACCGTTATTCAGCTTATTAAGAATCCTACAGGCGCAAGTGAAGTCTTAAAAACAGTTAATTTAAACTCAAATATAATAATCGCGATTAATGACAATTATGCAGACGGGCGAGATGTATCCTGGCTTTGGGATAGTGATTTTGAACAGCTTGCAGGGGCACAAAAACCCATTGTAGTTTCGGGGAAACGGGCTTATGATATGGCGTTAAGATTAAAGTATGCCGGTGTTCCTCAAGAAAAAATAATTATTGAGCCAAATATTAAAAAAGCTGTTAAATCTGTTGCAAAATCAGCAGAAAAAGACGAAAAAATTACAATTTTGCCTACATATACGGCTCTTTTAAAAATAAGTAAATACTAAAAGGAGATAAAAATGCTATTAGGTGTAAATATAGATCACGTTGCGACACTCAGAAATGCAAGAGGTGGAGTTGAGCCCGATACAATTAAAGCAGCAGAAATATGCGAACTTAACGGGGCAACATCAATTACAACACACTTACGAGAGGATAGGAGGCATATTAAAGATAGTGACGTACGAACCCTAATCCATACCCTGAAAACAAATCTAAATCTCGAAATGGCAGTAACCGATGAAATGCAGAAGATTGCGCTTGAAATCAAACCTCATTCCGTGTGCCTTGTCCCTGAAAAAAGACAGGAAATTACAACCGAAGGCGGACTTGATGTAGCAGGGCAGCTTGATAAAATAAGCAATTTTATCAAACCGCTTTCTGACGCAGGAATTCTTGTAAGCCTATTTATTGACCCGACAGAAGATCAAGTAAATGCCGCTGCAAAAACAGGCGCACAATTTATTGAGATGCACACAGGGCAGTATTCTGAAAAGTTTAGAACAGCTGAAGAAGAAATCGAATTCTTAAAACTTAAAAATTCGGCTGCTCTTGCGCAAGCCCTTGGACTGAAGGTAAATGCAGGTCACGGCCTGAATTACCAGAATGTCCACAGAATGCATGAAATCCCCGATTTGTATGAATTAAATATAGGTCACAGTATAATTTCACGTGCAATATTTGTAGGCTTACCTCAGGCGGTACAAGAAATGAAAGATCTGGTGAAATAATGAAATCTCAAGAAGAAATCGTAAAAGAAATGCAAGAAGTTGTTGCTCAGATGGTAATAGATGACTTAGAAGAAGATCCGTCACTGGCAGAAGAAATGTTTGAATGCGATTGCTGCGGACAGTTGAAACCGCTTGCCGGCTCAATTGAATACAGCGGATACAGACTTTGTAATGACTGTGTCTTAATAGCAGAAACCGGCTTTGCTTTAAATAAAATACACGATATTCAGGAAATAATTGATGCAATGGAAGACAAACGACTTGAAGATCTTTGTAATTTTATTAAACAACAGGAAACTCGAAATAATAATTAAAAAGAATTAGATTATCTAATC
>CAYYAG010000001.1:9831-63651 GCA_964470005.1 uncultured Muribaculaceae bacterium | reverse complement strand
CTGAATTTTTATAAAAATAATTGGGGAACTTTAAATGTAAATCTGCCACAAGCTTAAGAAAATATAAAATTTACATGAAAAAAGTACATGGTAAATTAAGAAAAATTAAAATCCCAAGCCGCCCCAAAAATACATCATGTGATCTACATCATGTGATTTTTTATATCAATCGAATATATTAAATTTTATTAAAGGTATTCCATGATTTTAAAATTTGTAGTAAAATATATTTAATAGTTTAAGGAAAGAGATGTGTAAATCATCCGCTGGTCCGCAGCCGTGTTACTTACAAAGCATGCTTTGTAAATGACCTCACAAGTCCTTGTTGAGATAGCCGGAATGCTTAAATTATTTACACCGCGAGACAGGATTTTCGGGAAAATTTAATAATACCCTGTTTCTGCTTATAATAATAAGGAGATTTCTATGCAGAACATTAATGATGGGAAAGTTGTAAACATTAAAACAACAAATTTTGAGGACAAGATTGAGGGAGCAACTGTGACTAAACCAAAGCTTCTTGATCCTGTAATCCCTCCTGTTACAAAGGTTATCGACTTAAATTCAAAGTTGAATTTGAGCAATATAAAAATAATTAAAAAAGACGGTACTAAAGAAGAATATAATATCCAAAAAGTTATTGCCGCCGTTAAAAAATCTGCGGCAAGAGTTCTCGTAGATTTTACAGATAGCGAGCTTGACAGTATATGTAATTTTGTCAATAAAAGTGTGCTTGAAACAGGCCAGGACGATGTTGAAATATTTAAAATGCATTGTATTGTTGAAAATGCTCTGGAGAATGTAAGTCCTAATGTGGCTAAAAGCTATAGGAATTACAGAGATTATAAAATTGATTTTGTAAGAATGCTTGATAAAGTTTATCAGGAAAGTCAAAGAATTATGTATATCGGCGATAAAGAGAATTCTAATGCGGATTCTGCCCTTGTATCAACTAAACGTTCTTTGATTTTTAATCAGTTAAATAAAGAACTTTATAAAAAATTCTTTCTTACGGTTCCAGAACTTCAGGCAATTCGTGATGGGTATATTTATATACATGATATGTCTGCAAGACGGGATACTATGAATTGCTGTCTTTTTGATGTTGCAAATGTTCTTAAAGGCGGATTTGAAATGGGCAATCTCTGGTATAATGAGCCTAAAACTCTTGAGGTTGCGTTTGACGTTATAGGTGATATTGTTATGGCTGCTGCAAGCCAACAGTATGGCGGTTTTACCGTGCCTGAAGTCGATAAAATTTTGGCACCATACGCTCAAAAAACATTTGATAAAAATTGTCAAAAATATCTTGATATGGGTGTAAGTGCTGACAAAGCTGAAGAAGAAGCTTTAAAAGATGTTCAAAAAGATTTTCATGACGGTTTCCAGGGTTGGGAATATAAGTTTAATACTGTTGCCTCAAGCCGTGGCGATTATCCGTTCATCACAATGACAATGGGTCTCGGGACAGGTAAATTCGAAAAGATGGCATCATTAATAATGCTTGAGGTTCGTAAAAACGGACAAGGAAAAAAAGAATGCAAAAAGCCTGTTTTGTTCCCTAAAATTGTATTCTTATATGATGAAAATCTTCACGGAAAAGGTAAGGAGCTTGAAGAATTATTTGATGCGGGTGTTGAATGTTCAAAGAAAACAATGTACCCGGATTGGCTTTCCTTGACCGGTGAAGGTTATATCGCCAGTATGTATAAAAAGTATAAGAGAGTTATTTCTCCTATGGGTTGCAGGGCATTTCTTTCTCCATGGTATGAAAGAGGCGGAATGAAACCTGAAGATGAAAATGACAAACCTGTATTTGTCGGTAGATTCAACATTGGCGCTATAAGTCTGCATCTTCCTATGATTTATGCAAAAGCACAAAAGGAAGGCAAAGATTTCTATGAAGTGCTTGATTATTATCTTGAAATGATTAGAAATCTTCATAAAAGAACTTATGAATATTTAGGCGAAATGAGAGCGTCAATTAATCCTCTGGGATTCTGTGAAGGTGGATTTTACGGCGGAAACTTGGGCTTGCACGATAAAATAAAACCGCTGTTAAAGGCGGCAACTGCGTCGTTTGGTATTACAGCGTTGAATGAATTGCAGGAATTGTATAATCACAAGTCACTGGTTGAAGACGCTGAATTTGCGCTCGAAGTTATGAAATACATTAACAAAAAAGTTAATGAATTTAAGGAAGAAGATGGAAATCTGTATGCTATATACGGGACGCCGGCTGAAAATCTTTGCGGTTTGCAGGTTGAACAGTTCCGTAAAAAATATGGTGTAATAGATAAAGTTTCCGACAGAGGTTATGTTTCTAATAGCTTCCACTGTCATGTTTCAGAAAAAATAGGTCCTATTGAAAAGCAGGATTTAGAAGGAAGATTCTGGGAACTTTTGAACGGCGGTAAGATTCAGTATGTGAAATATCCTATTTCTTATAATACAAAAGCTGTGGAAACACTTATTAAACGTGCTATGGATAAAGGTTTTTACGAAGGTGTAAATCTGTCACTTTCATATTGTGATGACTGTGGCCATCAGGAATTAAATATGGATGTATGCCCGAAATGCGGAAGTAGAAATCTTACCAAAATTGATAGAATGAACGGTTATTTATCGTATTCACGAGTCAAGGGCGATACCCGTCTTAATGCTGCAAAGATGGAAGAAATTAATGACAGGATAAGCATGTAATTATGAATTATCATGATATTACTAAAGAGGATATGCTGAATGGCGAAGGCCTGAGGGTTGTCTTGTGGGTTTCAGGTTGTTGTCATCATTGTAAAAATTGCCAGAATCCCATAACCTGGGACGAAAATGGCGGTTTGTTGTTTGATGATAAAGCCGAAGAAGAACTTTTTCAGGCTCTTGATAAACCTTATATTGATGGTATTACCTTCAGCGGTGGGGATCCGTTGTATCCAGCCAACAGATCTGAAGTTTTCAGACTTATAAATAAATGCAGACAATACTTTCCTGAAAAAACTATTTGGCTCTATACAGGATATAGCTGGGAGGAAATAAAAGATCTTGAAGGAATCTCTGATGTCGATGTGATTGCAGAAGGACCATTTGTCGAAGAATTAAAAGATAACAACCTTTTCTGGGTTGGCAGCTCCAATCAGAAAGTTATTAAGGTTAAAGAGTCGCTGGCAGATAATAAAATAGTACTTTATTCTACAGCGGAAGGTTAATTCAGTATAATAATCTCAAAGTTAAGATATGCAGCAAAAATCAGCCATAAAAAGTATGGTACGAGAAGTAATGCTGCGGTCTTTGACGTTTTATAAAAAAGAATTATATTGGCAGCAACAAAAACTATTAATAACAGAATTATTACAAATGCCATTTTAATACTATGCGAATCAAAAAATACAGGCGTCCATAGAAGATTTAGAATTATTTGAATACTGAATACAATGAGGGGAATAACTTTTTCTTGCTTAAGGCCGTTTTTAACATAGAAAAATAAAGAAAGTGCAATCATTATATAAAGTACTGTCCATGCTGCAGAGAAAACCCAGGCAGGTGGTGTTAACGGTGACTTATTCAATGAGTAGTACCATAATGAATCTAGCATAATAATATTATAGAAAGCTTTTAAAAAAATAAAATCGGACAATTGACTACAAAAAAGCCCTCAAATTTTTGAGGGCTTTTTTGTTGATAAATTTTATTAATTAAAATGTTGCTACCGGTTTTTTCTGTGCTGTAGCGCCCGGAATTGACTGCCAGTTTGCAGCCATAATTTTCTTAAAAGATTTTAATGCGGTATCTTCCAATTCGCCTAATTCTTCAGCCTCCATAATTAATTCTCTCAATGGAAGTAATGCTCTTTGATCTCTCAAGACACCCAATGCAGCAGCTGCACCGGCTCTTACCAGTTCATTTTCGTTGCGGTTTTTCATCACGTCGATTAATGCAGGAACGGCCTTTGTATCATTTAGTTTGCCGAGAGATGTTACTGCATAAATTCTTACGTTAACCCATTCGTCATATAACATATTAATAACTTTATCTACAGCTTTTTTATTCCCGATTTCACCTAATGCACGTGTGGCATCGCATCTTACGTTAACCTTTTCGTGATCAAGTGACTCAATTAATGCATCAGTTGCAACGTCACCGATTTCAATCAATGCATCTGTTGCTGTAATACAAACCTGTGGGTTCTCATCGTTTAAAGCTTCCACAAGGGGTTCTACAACAATTTCTCCGCCTAATCTGCCTAAGGCTCTTGCTGCACGAACTCTAACATCAACATTTCTGTCTTCACGTAATGATTCAATCAAGTGTACGGTGGCTTTTGAATCGCCAAGTTCACCCAGTGCACGTGCTGCGTATAATCTTACGGACCCGTTTTTATCATGTTTTAATACATCAATTAACGGTTCAACCGCTTTGGAATCACCCATTTCTCCTAATACTCTTGCAGCATTGTATCTGACTTTTTCTGAGTTGCTTGTTTTTAAATCCATCAATAATTCATCAAATGTCTTCTTTACTTGTTTTTTCTTGCTGTTCACACTAATTGTCATTATTTCCTCCGACACTAAAGTAATAAATTCACACCTACATTTAATATAAAAAATTCGTGCTGAATTTAATTGCTTTTTTTATAACTTTCTACTTAATTTTCTGTTACAATTCCTTTTACATAAATGTCTTTTTACTTTTGTGAGAAATAATAAGGGTAACACTCACACTTTATATTTATAATATAACATATTTTTTGAACAAATTCTTGGGTTAAATGTATTATTTTTAAAAATATATTGATTGTTTTTATAAACTTATGTATAATTGTGTGATAACAACAAAATCCGTGTTACAAAACTTAACACAATACTACTCACCATGGATAGTAATAATAAATTCACTACCCTTACCAACGGCACTGTTTACCAATATTTCGCCGTTATGGCGTTCAATAATTTTGTTACAAATTGCTAATCCAAGACCTGTCCCGACGCCTGCACCTTTTGTTGTAAATCCTGCTGTAAATATCTTGTCAAGCTGGTTTTCGGGTATTCCTTTTCCATTATCTTTTATTTTTATGGTCAGATTTTTGTTATTATATTCTGTTGAAATTTCTATTATTCCTTTATCGGGAATTGCCTGGCATGCATTAATTAGAATATTGGTGAAAACTTGATTTAGCATATTCGGATAGCATTTTATAAGCGGCAGATTTCCGTAGTGTTTTATTATTTCAATACGATTTTTTGTTTCATGTCTTATAAGGTCAAGGGTCAAATCAATTTCTTTATTTATATCAGCCTCTTGTAGTTCTGCTTCATCTAACCTTACAAATTTTTTAAGTGAGGTAACTATATTACTTATTCGTTGGATTGCCTCGTGGTCAATTTCATTAATTTCTTTTAGCATATCAGATATTTCAGGATCATTAATTTGCGGAATAAATTTACTCAATATAGTATTATTTGATTTTATTGAGGCAACGGGGGTGTTAATTTCGTGTGCTACACCGGCAACAAGTTGACCGAGCGATGCCATTTTTTCTGAATTTATTAATTGAATTTGGGTTTCTTTTAATTCTTTCAATGCGGTTTTAAGTTCATGGACAGTTTTAATATTATTCTGATAAAGTTCAGCTCTTATAATTGCGTTGCCAAGTTGAGAGGAGATGGCTTCAAGGATTTCCAATTCTTCATTCAATTCACGTTTTTGATAGCTTAATAAAACAATAACGCCGATTAATTTTTGCATATGAAAAATCGGAACAATAATTCTCATTACGGGTTGTTTAAAAGGTTCCGCTCCTATGTATTCAATCAAGGAGTGGCTTAAAGAGATGTTACCCGAAGCTATTTGGGCGTAAGTGTTTTCATCAAATCGTATCTTTTGTTGTTTTTTATTTTTATTGCCGTATATTTCATCTATAGTAAAGTCGCCTTCATAATTTGAGGCATAGTAGGCCTCATAGGCGCCAAATATTATGGCAAGTTCATAAAGGGCAGAGTTTAGGATTTTTGATATGTCCATTGATTCTCTTATAATATTTGACATTTTGTTAATGAGTGCAATACGGATTGCTTGCGATTGAGCTTTTTGTCGGATTTTCTGGAGATCCTGATTTTCTTCTTCAAGCAGATTATATTTTTGCTGCAATTTTTCTTTTTGAAGTTTATAATCTGCAAGTTCATTTTCAGCTGTTACGTCTGTAAGGAATATTATCGTATATTTCTTCTTTTTTATTGCAGTCAGATTAAAGTAAAGGATATTATTAGGTGATAGTTCAAATGTTACATAAGCAAAAAAGTTCTCAACAGAATTCAGTGCATGATAAATCGGTGAATAAACTTCAATATTTTCGCTGTTCAGGGGGCAGATATCAAAGTTCATATTATGTGAAAACTTTTTCAAATTAGAAACATTTTGGAATTTACGAATAAAGGCATTGTTTTCAAAAACAACCTCGCCTAATTTATTGCTTACTATAACTGCATCCGGAAACTGGTTTAGGAAACTGAATTTTTTCATAATTATATTATACGAAACTGTATAGCTGGTTGCAATTTGTTAATCAATTTAAAACGATTGAAAAGGCAAGATTTTCAACAATTGTTTGAATGTTCATATTAAGTTTAAGTTCTTTTTTGGCTTTTTCAATCTTTTTAATATCATCCAAAAGCTTCAACTTAATCGGATTATTTTTAAGGTTTGACTTTAAGAGGTTAACAAGATAGTTTTGCATTTGTAGGAATACTTCTGCGGGTTCATCATTTTTTGTAAGTGATAAGATTTTGTCAATAAAATCCCAGACGTCATTTTGTTGCAGTTCAAGGTAATTTGCCATGATATCATTAACGAGTTCAAAGTTTTGGGGTTCATCTTTTTTAGACGGAACAAAAAAGCATTGGGAACGTGATACAACAGTTGAAATTACATCTGATATATCATTTGTCAAAAAGAAAAAAGTAGTATTAGACGGTGGTTCTTCAAAAGTTTTCAAAAGAGCATTTGCGGCATCGGTTGAAAAGTTTGTATGATTAAGTCCGGATGGTTTTCCGTTCTGGTCTTTATCGCAGAAAATTAATACACGGTGATATTCTGATGTTATGGTAAGATTATTTTTAATCATTCTTGCCTGAGCGATAGAGAACATTGTTTTTGAATCATCATCAGAAGGTTTGTTATCAATTTTAGAATATGTTAAGACTGCCGGGTGGGTGTTACTTCTAATCCAGTTACAGTTAAGGCAGTTGCAATCCGGTGCGGCATCTTCTTTACAGTTTAGTATTCTTGATATTTCAAGCGCCAGTTCATATTGTGCTTCGCTGTCGTTGCCCCATAATAATATGCAGTGGGAAATATTTTTATCAGGATTTTTAATACCTTTTGTAAAATAATCAATTAAAAACGGGTAATCTTTATCTAAACAAGACATCTTCCACCTCCTTTTCAGGTGACAGAGATTGACCTGATTTTATTTTAAACTCTGCGTCTGTCAAGTTTTGTTTTAATTTAACCAAATCATTAAGGGTAGTGTTCTTGAGTTTTTGCAGGTTTAATTTAACGACATATTCATGCTGGCCTGTCAGTTTTGAAAGTTCAAACGTACTGCATTCGGATGATTTTGCTTTTAGAATAATCCATTTTCTAAGCATTGTTTGAAGTGCGGCAACAATTTCAAGGCAGAATTTTTTTTCAAGGAGTTTCCGGTATTCCAAAAGAGCTTTGTCCTTTTCGCCTTTCATAAGATAATCAGAAAAAGCAAACAAATCTTCATTTGAGATGCAGAACTCTTTTACCATTTCCCGGGTAATTTTTTTTGTCGGGTAAACAAATAATTTAAGTTTTTCCAATTCACCGTCAAGTTCTCTAAGGTTATTACCTATTTGGGCTATCATAGCAGACGAAGCATCGGATGTAATTTCAAGGTCTTTTGATTTCGCCTGGTTTCTAATCCAGTTTTCAAGTTCAGCAGTTTTATATGTTGGAATTGAAGTAAATTCTTTTGCGTTATATTTGGAAAGTAATTTAAAAAATTTTTTACGGCTGTCCAATTTTTTCCCTTCATTTCGGGGTAATTCTGCAACAAAAACAATATCCGTATTCTCATTATTATCTTCAAGTGCCTCTTGGATTTGTTTAAGTTCTTTGTCATCAAAAGTTTTGTTAAAATAATTGTTTGATTTTATAATAACTAGCATTTTTCCAAACATCATTGGCTGAGCTTTTAATATTGCTATCAAATCCGAGAATTTAGGATTATCATAGGTTTTTAGACTCATTTCCAAAAAATTTTTATCAAGACCATTTTTGAGCTTGTTTGTTTCCTGTTCGATATTAAACTCTTCATCGCCGTAAAAGAAATATATTGCCATAACTATATTATAATATAAATTATTTATTTAAAAAACAAGCGGAATAATGTTTTAGTCCAACGCTAAACATAGGCGGAACTTCTTTTTTGCAGATATCCATACAGGATTTACATCGCGGGTTAAATTTGCAGCCATATATTGTTTGTTGAATTGTCGGGGGTTGTCCTGGAATTGTTTCAAGTTTTTCACCTTTATTGGACGGAACGGCATTTAAAAGCGCAATAGAATAAGGATGGTTAGGCATCTGGAAGAATTCATCAGCCGGAGCATTTTCTACGATTCTGCCCGAATACATTACGGAAACCTCATCGGCGTTTTCCCCGACAAGTGCTAAATCATGTGTAATCAAAAGAATTGTTGTTTGAGTTTGTTGTTTAATGTCTTTTAAGAGTTTCATAATCTGTGCCTGAATTGTTACATCAAGTGCTGTTGTAGGTTCATCCGCAATCAAGATTTCGGCATTGCAGCAAAGCGCCATTGCAATAATTGCCCTTTGCTTCATCCCGCCCGAAAATTCATGCGGATACGATTTTAATCTTAATTCGGGACAGGGGATTTGCACCATTTCAAAGGCTTCGACAGCTTTGTTAAAGGCGTTTTTACCTTCAAGATTCTGGTGGATTTTTAAAACTTCCGTCAGTTGATCTCCTACAGTATATAGTGGATTTAATGACGTCATAGGATCCTGTGGTATCAGAGCTATTTTTGCCCCTCGAATTTTTTGCATTTTATGTCGCGAATAATTTAATAAATTTTCTCCGTTATATATAATCTCACCATTTGTAATAGCTGCAGTTTTGGGCAGTAATTGCAAGATACTCATTGCGCTTATTGTTTTGCCGCAGCCGGATTCTCCGACAAGTGCATGCATTTTGCCTTTTTCCAGTGAAAAACTTACATCATATAATGCTTGTCGGAAACCGTTTTCGCAATGAAAACCCAAGTTTAAATTCTTTACCTCTAATATTTGCATATGCTAATTATATATTTAAACAGGGAATAAGTGAATAGGGTGATAAGGGAATGAGCCTTTACATTTCGTTACATGTGTTAAAGATTAGTTTAAATTATGTCGTATATAAATTTGTGTAGAAGAATATCTGTATATATATTTTATATATTAAGTATTGTAAACTAATATATTAAGTGTCAAAAATACAGATATAGAAACAATTTAAGGTATGTATATAAGGTAAAAGCAACATGAAGACATGCAATTTTCATAACGTAAATACGTTTATTTTTATATCGAGTGATAAAGAGTACTATATAACCATGCCCTAACAGGCTGAAAGGATGTGAACGATGTCAGTGGACAATGTGCAAAACAAATTTTTGACGATGGCCGAATTCAATAACTTGACCGAGGCGGAACAGGCAAGATATAATTCGGCAAGTAAAGCTGAACGAAAACAAATGACTATTGAATTCCGTCAGGCAAATGGAACTCCGTCAGGAGACAAAGTTAAAGGTACTGCTGTAGAAAAATCTGAAGAAGAAGTTACTACACAAGAGGAAAAACAAACGCGTAGAGAAAGAAGAGCTGCCGCAAAAGCAGCAGAGGAAGCTGAAATTGCCAGACAAAAAGAAGCTGCTCAAAAACTTTATGCGCCGCAGGAATTAACAGATTTTGAACGGGAGCAAATATCAGAAGTTATTGGAGACGGTGACAAACCTTTTTACAAAAACCGTAAGGCACAAAGACAATTACGTACAAATATTGAAAACGCCACTAAAGAAGCCTCTAGGGCAAGCCAGAGTTATAATGATGCAATTGAGAATGCAGAAACTGATAAACAAAAGAAATCAATTGACAAATTGTATGACAACTTGGCTGAACGCGGTGCAAAAGTCCGGGTTAAAGATATGGTTATCGGTGACAGAGTTGAGAACACACGAGTTTTTGATTCCAGGCAAGAAATGCGTGCAGCTAAAAGGGCACTTGGTGATGAAGCAGACGGCTTAAGATTTAAAGTCCATACTAATAAGACATTAAGTGAAGAAAACGTAAATCTTCATCATGCTATGGAAAATGACGGTGTGTCTTCTCACGAAGCAGCCTATAATATGGCAAAAGGTATTAGCGGAGACAGAACATTTGAGCCCAATGAAGTAAGAACTTATGATGCAATGTCATCTAATGTTGAATCTCATTACAATGCAACCCAAAGAGAACTTAAAAGATTAGGTTATGATGTTAAAGATGATACCTTGGAAAATCTCGGTAAAGCTGTTGCTGTGGGTGTTCTGTCACAGGTTGGAACTGCTGCATTACCTGCAACAATTGAAGCATTTGCGGAAGCTATGGTACGCAATTCAGTAACCGGCGATGTTTTAGCATATGACAGTGATTCTGCAAGTGCTAAATACGTTAACTGGAAGGGTGCGGGTATCGGTGCAGCCGTTGGTACTGCATTAGCAGCAGCAATGTTTGGCGGCACTCAGGATGAAGATGTCCTTAACGGTATTAATATAGAAAAAATATTTGTGGATGGATCAAATGGTGAAAGAGCATATGAAAATGTTAATTTTGGCTCTAAAGATGATACATTAAGAGTAAAAATTATACTGCGTGCAATTGATGAGCTGGACTTGACTGATGAGCAGAAAACCCAGTTTTTAATTGAAGCTGCAGGTGAAAACGGTCAACAAATCTTAAGTAAAAAGGAACTTACAATTGCTTATGTAAAGGCGTATGAGTTCGTACATACTGAAGAGGTTGTTGAAGAAGTTGTTGAAGTGGAAGACGAAATTGTGCCAGAAGAACCTGTAAAACCTGAATATACACATGAAGTTGTGGGTGCAACCAAAGATAAAACAGAGGAAGTTGCTGCAGAATACGGATTAAAACATGTATCAGGATTATATGCAGATACCATTGTACGTAAGGGTTATGTTTTGGAAGACGGAACACCAATAACTAATGAAGCTCATATTAAAGAAATCCGTGACATAATCCAAAAACGTAACAGAGTAAATGAACTTAAACAAGTTCCTTCAAAATGGATGCTGCAAACTGAAATAACATTAAAAGACGGTACGAAAGTCAAATTAAGACCGGCGGAGGAATTATTAAACATTTCTCCGGAATTATCTGCCGCAAGCGATATAGGTCTGCGCAATAACGACGAGGAGCAGGTTGTAACAAAAACAGTAAAACGTACGGAAAATGGTTACACTTATGAGATTTCTCGAAAAAATCCGGATGCAGAGGATTTTGAAGTTGTTGATCGAAGTGAAAACTTCTATAATGACTATGAAAGCGCAGACAGTGCAGCTAGAGAAAAAATCGAAGAGCTTAAGCAGCAAGATGAAGATGCTGAATAAGAAAAGTCCTCCCTTCGGGGAGGCTTTTTTTATACTTCTTTTACTCCATAAGGTATTGCTTTTAACCCGTTTTTTATCCAAAAATCATCTTGTTCCGCAAAGACCATATTTATCCCGAAATATGCAGAACCTGAGCCGGACATTACGGATTTCGGATAAAGTTTTTTTATTTGTTTTAATTCTTTATAATCATCAATGACCGCCCATTCAAGATCATTTACAAATAAATTACGCAATTTATCTTTTGTTTTGGCTGAAAATTTTGTATAAGCTTCTTTTGCACTTATACCTAGATTATTGGGTTTTATTAAAGAAATATCAAGTTCTTCAAACGGTAATGGTTCCAGAATTTCACCCCTGCCGGATGTTTTTTGTCTGCCGCCTTCAAGGCATAAGTTCAAATCTGATCCGAGTTTTGCGCAAAGAGTGTGCAATTCTTTGCGGTTTAAAGGTTCGTCAAATAATTTGTTTAATCCGTATAACATTCCCGCAGCATCGGTACTCCCTCCCGCCAATCCCGCTGCAACAGGAATATTTTTTTCTATAAAAACAGTGATTTTATGAGGGGGAATTTGTGTTTTTTCTATGAAAAGCCTGCAGGCTTTGCTGACAAGGTTTTTTTCATTATACGGAATTTCATTGCTTGTGCCGCTTAAAAAAATTTCGGTTTTATCACTTTTTTCAACCGAGATTGAAAGATAATCAAAAAGGTTAATTGTCTGCATAATGCTGTCAATATTATGAAAACCGTCGTCACGTTTTCCGGTTACCTTTAAGGTTAAATTTATTTTCGCGGGACATTGAATTTTAATTTGTTTCAAGGAGTGCCTCCGATAGTTTGCCGAGCATTTCGATTGATAATTTTTCTCCGCGTGTGTTTTCATCAATTTTAAGTTTTGAAAGCGCATAGGTTATTTTGTCACGTGTAAATCCCCCATTTAATAAACAGTTTTTAATGTTTTTCCTTCGTTGAGAAAATGCTGCTTTGACGGTTTTTCTAAAATGTTTGTAATCTGACAAGTCTAATTTGGGTTTATTCCTGACAATAAGTTTTACAAGTGCTGAATTCACCTTGGGTGCAGGATAAAATGATTTTCTTCCGACAAATTTAAATATTTCTACATCTGACCAGAATTGTGACAGAATAGTTAAAAGCCCGTATTGTTTTGAGGGTGAATTTTCATTCGCGGTCATTCTTCGGGCGACTTCTTCCTGAACCATTAATATTATTTCGGTAATTTTGTTACGGTTTTTGTTGTCTAAATCGTCAACTTCACCGAGTAAATGCGCAATTATCGGACTTGTTATGTAATATGGAATATTTGCAACTACTTTGATCTTGTCTTCACACAAATTTGATAAATCAGTTTTTAAAATGTCAGCATGGATGATTTTAAGGTTTGGTGCTTTCAGTTTTTCAAGTTCTTTTATTGCTTCTTCATCAAGTTCAATTGCAATAACCTGTTTTGCGTATTTTACAAGTTGTTCGGTTACAAAGCCAACACCCGGCCCGATTTCTATAATTGTATCCTCAGGTGAAATATCTGCATTATCAATGATTTCTCGAATTATTTCACCATTAATTAAAAAATTCTGTCCGAGTCGTTTTTTTGTTCTGAAAAATTTTGCTCTTTCGAAGTAGTTCATATTACTAAACAATAATACCACACACAGGTAAATGTTTTACAAAAATTTCTCTGATAGTTTTGATAGTGTTATAATTAATTTAAAGAGGGTATATGTTAAACACAAAAGTCAAAGAAAAGTTAGAAAAAGAAGACATTTTAAGGTTGTATAAACAAGGTTTTAAAAAAAGCGAAGACTTTACAGTTGGAGTGGAGTATGAACGTTTGCCCGTTTCTCCCGTAACTTATGAAACTGTGGGCTATGAAGACGGAATATGTAATTTTTTAAGACAGTTTGCAAAAGAAGAAAATTGGGATTATATTACGGATGATTTTCATATAATAGGTTTAAAACAAAATCATGATACTATTACACTTGAGCCCGGATGTCAGATTGAATTAAGTATAAAACCTGAAAAGACAATCTTTGAGATTGAAAAGAAAGTAAAATTATTAAATAAAAAGATAAAACCTATTTTGGATAAATTAAATATAACGCTTTTAGAATACGGTGTGTCACCTTTAACAACACATAAGAATATAAATCTTATTCCTAAAAAACGTTATAAAATTATGGCGAGATATTTATGGGGAATTTTATCTGATGTGATGATGAGAGAAACTGCAGGTGTTCAAGGATGTTTTGATTTTTCCGATGAACAGGATGCCATAAGAAAATTTAAAATTGCAAACAAATTAACACCTTTTATAACGGCTATGTTTGCTAATTCTCCTATAAGGGGCGGTGTTGAAACGGGTTATAAGAGTTTCAGAAGTCTGAGCTGGCTCAACACAGATAATGACCGCTGCGGATTTGCGTGTAATCTTGATGATGAGTTCTCATTTGAAGAATATATTGATAGGGTAATGAATTCACCTGTAATATTTTTGAATAGGGGACGTAATCCTCTGGAAATAAACGGCAGAATAAACTTTGAAGAATATTTGGAAAAAGGATTTGAAGGCTTTATGCCTACGCTGGAGGATTATAAACTTCATTCAAATCTTTATTTTCCGGAAGTAAGACTTCGTAATTTTATTGAAATAAGAAATCATGATTGTACATGCATGCCGTATTCAGTTTTAGCTATCTATAAAGGTATTCTGTATAATAATTCTGCAATGAGCGATATTGAAGATCTTTTAAAACCTTTTTCTCATAGTGACATTGCTGAGCTGCGGTACAATGTTCCCAAAAATGCATTGCAGTGCAGCATAAAAAATTTTACTGTATCAGATATTGCAAAAGAGATTTTATATATTGCAGAAAAGTCTTTGATTGAGCTTGATACAATGGAGGAAAGATATCTTGAACCTATCAAGGAGCTTACCCTGAATGGTTTATGTCCTGCGGATATTATTCTCAGAAACTGGAACGGGCTTTGGAATAAAGATTTAAAAAGGCTTATCAGTTATCTTAACCGTCTTAGTTTATCAAATAATTAATATATTTATTAATGTATTTAGCTGCAAATAGAGCAATTAAACTTAACGCATAATCATATGCCAATTTCAGCAGGCTTTGTGAAAGCACCCAGCCTTTTATAAACTCCCAGCCTTCGTGTTTTAATGCGGCAATGAAAAGCATATAGATTATTCCTATAAAGTGAATGGTTATTACACCTATCAAAGCGGCTTTTAAGATGTTTTTAATAGAGAATCCGCATTCCAGGATATTTCCGACAAAAAACACTGCAGGGATATATGCCATAATATAGCCAAAACCGGGTTCTAAAATATATTTTGTTCCTCCGCCAAGTGCAAAAACAGGCAGTAGAAATAATCCTGTTAAAATATATATTATGATGCTTGTAATGCTAAGCCGTCTCCCTAAAAGTCCTACTACAAACATTACAGCCGGAATTTGCGGTATTATTGAATAAGTATAGAAAAAGTTTGCTTTTGTCAAAGTTTGGTTTGAAAATATGTCAAGAGGAATTATAAAATGTGTAATATTAAATTGAACAAATGTGGATACCATTAACAAAAAAGAACAAAAAAGTACCAGAATTATGTTCAGCACTGGAATTTGTAGCTTCTTTTTTTCTTTGCTTTTCCTCTTAATACGAGGAACCATAGCCTCATCATCTGACATTATGTTCTCCGGATAATATTTTTTCGTAATTTAATTTAAATTTATCGTAAAATATGTTTTCTGTCCACATTATTAAGGCATCTTCATTATTATTTTGATAGTAACCCTTGCGGATACCTAATGATTTGAATCCGTATTTTGTATACAGATTTATTGCTGCATTGTTAGAGACACGTACTTCTAACGTAATATATTTTGCCTTATTTAAGTAACAATCATCAATAATTTTTCTCAGGAGCTTTTCACCTATTTTTTGACGTCTGCATTCCGGAGAAACAGCTATATTTGTTATGTGAACCTCTTCAAGAATTTGCCAGCATCCTGCGTAACCCACGAGATCCCCATTTTTGTCAAATGCGGAATAATAACGAGCAAGGTCGTTGGAAATCTCATTCAGAAAAGATTCTTTTGACCAGTGATGCTCTCCGTAAGCACTCTCTTCAATTTTTATGACATTATCCACATCGGACTTTTGCATACGCTGAATTTCTATTTCCATAAACTGATTTTAGCATGAAATTTGTTAAACAAATGTTACAATTTTGATTTGCTATTATCGCTATGATAAACTTTTTTTAAAGGGTAATATTAAAGGAATATTAATGAGAAATATTGTTGTATATACAGACAAAAATTCTTCGTTTCTTGCGGATGTTCTGGCAAAAATTGACGAAACAAATGTAAGAATTGAAAGTGCTGAAAAATTAAGGGAATATGAAACGTTAAATCCTGCGATGCTTGTTATTGAAAGTGTTCCGGATATTAAAGATGTTCTAATGACAACCAAATTCAAAGTACCGGTACTATTTATCGGAGAGGTTTTCAAAGGAACAACAGTGCGTTCGATTGCGTTTGATTTTATTAAAGGACCGGTTGATAGTGATGAACTTTTAATTCGTGCGAACTGTCTTTTGAAAATTAGAGATTTACGCGAAAAATTAAAAGTTGTGTCTACAACGGATGAGCTTACGGGGCTTTATAACAGAAAATACCTTAACGAACGACTTGAACAGGAAATTTCTCGTGCGAGACGTTACGGGACAAGTCTTTCATGTCTTTTGTTTGATTTAGACTTTTTCAAAGTAGTAAATGATATTTACGGTTATGAATGGGGAGATGTGCTTCTCCGTTCAATTGCAGACAAATTGAAACAATTAATACGAAAAGAAGACATATTGACAAGGTATGGTGATGAAGAATTTCTTTTGATTTTGCCAAATACCTCAGAGGACAATGCATTTTTATTTGCGGAAAGATTCAGACGTGAAATTGAAAGAATGGAATTCATTCCGGCAGGAGAAGAAGAACGGCATCCTATAACAATTTCCGGAGGAATTTCTACTTATCCTTGTATTGAAGCATCAGAAGAAGATGCAAATACCATTATACGTTACGCTGAACATGCATTATATAATGCTAAAAAGCGCGGTAAAAACAAAATTGTTCAATTCTCACAGATTAATTTAGGAGAATAGGACAATTTAAAAAAACTCCTTTCTGAACACGAAAGTGTATATCTAGTTAATAGGCGGTGCCCTCCACCGCCTTTTTTATTTGGTAAAAATATGAATATGTGATAGTTAGTATAAATATGTTGTTAAAAGATGTTGAAGTTGAAAAGAGCAAATAAAAGAATTAAGGAGAACGCAATCGGGGGTGCGAGTTCTCTAAGTAGACATAGAGCGGTTTTCGGGCATGGGTTTGAAAAACTCTGCGTAAAGAAAATTGCATTTATTTTTTCGGAATTTGAGTTTATTTATTATTTACTCCGTACCCGAACATTGCAAAATCATATTTGATAGGATCTGTGGAGTCAATTTTACGTAAGTTGCCGGTTAATTCTAGTACTGCCTTAAAATCATTTGAAGTGCGCAGCAGAAGCCCCATTTCGCGGGAGATTTTTGCAACATGAACATCTAAAGGAATTAATAAATCAGATGCTGGCATAAAATTCCATATACCGAAATCCACAGGTCCTTTTCTTACCATCCAGCGTAAAAACATACACATTCTTTTCATAGCTCCGCCTTTTTTGGCATCTGGAATCATGAAATAAAAACCTTGGCCGGCATTTATTGCTCTGGAATGAAAATAATCGGTTACCGGTACAAATATATTATTATTTTGCGGATTTTGATAACCGTATTTAAATAGTTCCTCCAGACCTCCGTCTTTTGAGTACAAAGCTTTCATAATAGTAAAAATCTGTGCAAAATCATCAGGTTTGCCAAAACGGTAATTGAAATCGCCTAAGATTTCAGGTTCAAAGTTCATTATAAAATTGTATGGTTCATTTTGTGCCAAATTGAAAAGATGATCTAATTTTTTTGTAAAAACATCACGTCTGCCGTAAGCTACTAAAGAGGAGATAAATCCTGCAATTTCAATGTCTTTTTTATTGTTAAATCTGTTTGGAAATCTTACAGGATCATCTTTAATAAATTCTTCTGTTTCGTATTCATTTACCAGTTTGTCAAGTTCGGTTTTTGTAATCATCTTAAATCCTTAAAACATTTTTTTAATATTTTATCACATTCTTTTTCCATAATTCCGCCATAAACCTTAAGTTTTGAATTAGCAATTTTTCTCAAATCAATTTTAGATCCCAAAGCTCCATAGTTTATATCATAGGAGCCAAAATAGACATTTTTTATTCTTGAGTTAATTATTGCCCAGGCGCACATCGGACACGGCTCAAGTGTAACATATAAATCGCAGTCATCTAAACGCCATCCGTGCAATTTTTTAGCGGCTTGCCGTATTGCAAGGATTTCAGCATGCGAGGTTACGTCGTTGTCTTTTTCTTTTGAGTTAGCAGCAGAAGCTATTATTTCGTTATCTTTAACAATTACTGCCCCTATAGAAATCTCGCCTTTTACGTTTTCGGCAATTTTAATTGCCTGTTTCATGAAATACATTAACAGCTCCTGCTAAGTTCAAAGTAACCTCTGCACAAAAACCGCAGCCGGTTGATGAGGACAATTCTATTCGGCCATTCATAGCTTCAATCAAGCCTTTTACTATAAACAAGCCCAGTCCTGTACCGCGGGTGGTTCTTGTGGTATTGTCGTCAAGTCTTATAAATTTACCGAAAAGTCGTTGAAGTTTATCTTTTGGTATTACATCACAATCATTTTTAACAAGAATTTTTGCCTTATCGTCGCATGTCTCAGTCTCAACCCGTATGGTTGATTCAGGGTAAGAATATTTTACGGCATTTTCAAGGAGGTTTACAAAAACCTGTTCAAGCCGGCCTTTATCTGCAGATACAAGCGGAAAATCATCTTTTATCTTTATAATTATTGTTCTTCCGTCTTTTTTACGCAAAAGCATTTCTGAGCGTTCCAGAACTTCTTTCAAATTAATCGGTTCATTGACTGTTTTTAGCCTCATTCTTTCAATATCCGGTATGGTTAATAAATCTTCAATTAAGCGTTGTAGCTTCTCTGACTGTTCTTTGATTATTTTTAAAGATTTTTGTTTGGTTTCTTCGTCAATTGTTATGTCCTGACGCATCAGGCGGGAAGTATATCCCTGAATACTTGTTAAAGGTGTTCTTAATTCGTGGCTTACTGTATCAATAAGATTTGACCTGAATTCGTTTAGCTCCTTTAGCTCAACATTGTTTTTTTGCAGTTGTAAGTAAGATTTATGAACAGCGTTTGCCATTTTATTAAATTCAAAAGCAAGAAAAACTATCTCATGAGGTGTGAATGCGGTTGTAAGAAGTCTGATTTGACGGTTATAATTTCCCTTGGATATAGCAATAATTCCTTTGAACAGTTGACGTATATTTATATAAAGGTAATAAGTATAAAGTGCGGATACGGATAAAATTGTAATTGTTGCGGCAAGTACAGAAAGTATAATTTTGAATCTGTTATCATTAATTGCGCGTTTAGTTACATCCTCGGTGGTATTTACAATAATTGTGATTCGGGGATACTCTTTTGTAACATATACAATCGGCTGGTTTTTAACATCACCAAAGATAACAGGATCATCAAATCTACGGTATCGGGGTAAAAGTTCCATTGTTTTTTCAAAAACTGAATCGGTATAGTTGTGTGCTGCAATGAGTTTGCCGTTATCATCCAAAACATATATTTCGCGGTTATCTTCATCCAGGGATTTAAAAAGTTTTGCTCTCAGACGATCGACATCATAAGTTATTATAAGGTAGTCGCCATTTTTTAGTTTTGTATATAAAACGGCCTGTTTATTGGCGCGGCTGTTTTTATTAATTTCATCCAGTTGGCTCTGGTATTTAACAATCATTATTTCATTACAGCCAGGAACTTTTTCTTCAAGACTATCTAAAAAATCCTGTTTGCGTTCAGGTGTATCTAAATAGTTAAGCGTATAAGCAATCTGGCTTAAGGTCATTTGGTTTTGACTTATGAAGAAATCAATTTCATCGGAAACCATATTTGCGATTAAGACAGCCGTTTGCCTCAGCTGTGATCTTACGGACTGCTGGTTAATATTATTTATAATAAAACCGCTTATAGTCATCGGGATAAGCACAGAAAAGAAAAATACTATGGCTATCTGTTCAACAATTTTAAAACGTTTGAATGCCATATTAACCCTCCGCAAAAGGAGTTAGTTTATATCCGACATTTGTTACGGTATGAAGATACTTTGGATTTTTTGTATCAGGTTCAATTTTTGTTCTTAAACCGCCTACATGAACCCTTAGCATTCTTACATCTTCATTGCTGTCATAACCCCATACTTCATCCAGAAGTGTTGCAAGTGTGACCGGGTTGTTAAAGTGCTGCATAAGGCAATAAAGAATTTCAAATTCTGTAGGAGTTAATTTAACTTTTTTATTAACTATGACGGTTTCTAAAGTTTCTGGGGAAATTGTTATATCTCCGGCGCTTAAAATTTCGTCCGACAGGGAGTTTTTATCTTCAGCAATGTTATTACGACGTAAAAGTACACGTATTCTTAAAAGTACTTCTTGAATATCAAAAGGTTTTACAAGGTAATCATCCGCACCGCAGTCAAAACCTTCGGTTTTATCGTCTATGGTACCTTTGGCAGTAAGCATTAAAATAGGAATAGCAAGCTTTGCCTGACGAATATTTTTACATACGTCAAAGCCGTTCATTTTAGGCATCATAACATCCAGTAAAATTAGGTCGTAAGTGTTGTTAAGCGCTTTGTTAAGTCCTTCCAAACCGTCTTTTGCCGTGTCTACAAAATATCCGCTCTGGCTGACGTCGAATTCCAAGAGTTCTCTTATTTCGTCATCATCATCTACTATTAAAATTCTTTTCTCTGACATAAAACCCCGCTTTTTATTTTATTTTACTAAAACAAAAAGGTTTTATCAATATTATATGAAGATTATTAGTAAAATAATTTGAAAACATGCACTTTTTTGAATTTGTAGTTACAAGGAAAGAGGGAATAATCAATGTTGTTGCAGCACTCACAATACCGGCTTTGGTATCAAAATATAAGGAAAGAGTAATCGTAACCGCATTAAAGAAGAATTTTTCTATATTAAGTCAAGCTTATAAAATGGCAATTTAGATTACTTGCGTTGTGATGAGCTTGGTTGGGACGGAAAGCATAAATGTAATTAGGTTATTTGAAAATAAAATCTATAAATTTTTAAGGTATTGATAAGGATAGCTGTTTAAGTTTATTGAATGTTTTATTATTTAAAACTTTTTGAGCTTAGCATAAGCGGCATCCATGGCCTTTTTACCTAATTTGCCAAAATCTATTGTGTACATTATACTTTCGCCTACAGTTATTACATCTGTTATATGTCCGACGCCGAATTTTTCGTGAAAAACTCTTTCTCCAACATTAAAAACATATTCAATAGTTGTATTTTCACGTTGTTTACGTTTTTCCTGTTCAAATAAAAGTTCTTCCTGTTCTTTGCGATTACGTTCATCTAGCATACGTTTTATTGCATTATCTTTGAAGAACTCTTTAACCTTTTCTTCATCTCGTTGTTTATTAGCTTTTGATTTTACAAGAATGGTTCTGCCGGGAGTTCTGTTTGACTGTATTTGTTGATTACGTTTTTGGGGAGCGACAAAGCCTTTACCAAATCCTGTAGTAGGCTTTACATAGCCGTAACTGTCAGCCTGAGCGGCAGAATAATTTCTTCCGGAATCTCCTGTTTTTGCGTATGAAACCGCATCGCGGAAGGTAGAGGAATTTTCGCTTCTGCCTTCAAAAGTTGACATTTCAAGTAGTTTTTTAGGTATTTCTTCAAGAAATCTTGAAGGATTGTAATATTTGTATTCTCCCCACATTTGTCTGCGTTTGGCTGAAATCAGGTATAATTTTTCCTCAGCACGTGTCACTCCAACATACATCAATCGGCGTTCTTCTTCTAATTCAGGAGCCGAATTAAAAGTTCTTTGGTGCGGAAAAACGCCCTCATCCATACCGACAAGAAATACAACCGGAAATTCCAGACCCTTTGCGGAATGCAAAGTCATTAATGTGACATTGTTTGCAATATTATCCATACCGTCAACGTCAGATACCAGCGCTACCTGCTGTAAAAATTCGCCTAAAGCATTGTCAAGTTCGTCGGGCTCAAATTCTTCAGCAACATTGACCAATTCCTGTAAATTTTCAATATCTGCGTCAGCTTCCGGTGTGTTTTGCAGTTGTAAATCGGCTAAATAGCCGGTTTTTTCTATTACGAGAGTCACAAATTCACGCAGATTATAACTCTTTTGGGCATCTTTGAATCTTAAAATTAATGCGGCAAAATCTTTAAGTTTGCTTTGAATTTTTGCTGTTATTTCACTATCCTCATCAAGTTCTAAAATTGCTTGGAACAGGCTTAAATCCTTTTCATCAGCATATTTTTGAAGGCTTTTGATTGTAGCGTCGCCAATTGCACGTTTAGGAACATTAATTATTCGCTTCAAACTTTGTGAATCATCAGTGTTATAAATTAACCTTAAATATGCAATTATGTCTTTGATTTCTTTTCGGTCGTAAAATTTTAATCCGCCGTATATTTTGTAAGGAATTCCGGCAGCCATACAGGCTTCTTCCAGTGCGCGGGATTGTGAATTTGTTCTATATAGGATTGCATAACGATTGTAATCTCCACCACTGTTTTGTTTGATTTTGCTTACTATAAAGTTTGCTTCATCAGCTTCATCCTGAGCTTCATAGTAATCTATAAGCTCTCCGTCGCCTTTTTGGGAATATAAAAATTTTTCAACACGTTCTATATTATTTTCAATTATGGCATTTGCAACATTCAAAATATTTGCTGTCGAGCGGTAATTTTGTTCAAGTTTAATTAACTTTGCATTTTTAAAATCGCGCTGAAAGTTTAAAATGATTGTATAATCCGCCCCTCGCCAGCTATAAATTGATTGATCAACATCACCAACAACGCATAATGAACGTTCCGGCGGTACGTCTTTGTGCATGTTTGTGTAAAGCATATTCACAAGTCTGTATTGCGCAAGGTTTGTATCCTGATATTCGTCAACCAGTATATGTTTGAATTTGTTATAATAATATTCTCTTACCTGAGCATTTTGTTCCAGAAGTTTTACGGTCAGCAGAAGCATATCGTCAAAATCTATTGCATTATTGTTGTTCAAGGTGTTTTCATATTCTTCAAAAATGGAAGCAATTTTTTGCGATTTGAAATCTCTTGCAAAAGTTGAAAAGGTATATGCATCCTGCATTTTGTTTTTGGCACTTGAGATTACGGCTTTTACAAGTTTTGGTTGATAAATTTTGTCATCAACATTTAACTTTTTAATAACCTGCTTTAATACGGCAATAGAATCGGTTTCATCATATATACTAAAATTTTTGTCCAGTTTTTTTCCGGATTGAAAGTTATAATTTTCAATATTTTCACGTAAAATCCGGCCGCAAATCCCATGAAATGTGCCTACCCACATATATTTAACAACATCTTCACCCAGGATACTCCCAAGGCGCTCTTTCATTTCTCTTGCTGCTTTATTGGTAAATGTAACTGCAAGTACGTCACGTGCTCTTGCAAAACGATTTTGAATTAAATATGCAATACGTGTGGTTAAAACTTTTGTCTTGCCTGATCCTGCACCCGCAAGTATTAATAGGGGGCCGCTTACTGTTTCAACCGCTTCTTTTTGTTCCTTATTAAGATTCTCTAATATATTTTCCACCAACCCTATTCCCAAAATCTGATTTTCATGCTATAATACATCATAATCGAAAAAAATATTAATTGCAAAAGGTAGGGAAAATGGCAGAAATTTTTATGAGTTCAAAAGAAGACGACAAAGACAAACAAAGTTCAATTGTTGTACCCGTAGATGATGATATGGATGTTGTCAAATCGAACTCGCCGAATACCGTTGATGAACTTGCAATGGAGCTTGCTACTATTAAACAATCAGCCAAGCGGATTGCAATCATCGGAAGCCGTAACCTCCCGATTACGCATCAGCAAATGATTGAAACCCTCGCAACGGCGCTTGTTATGCAGGGTAATACAATAATTACTTCTGGCGGCTCATCTGGGACAAATGCTGCGGCAATTCGCGGTGCCATGAAGGCTAATCCGGATAAACTCAAAGTTATTCTTCCGCAAACAATAGGACAACAGCCTTCTGATGTTCAGGATCAGTTGATAGGTGTCCCGAATATTGTCGAGCACGCTGATCGTGCCATGATGACTCTGGCTGATGCCTCCCGTGTTTGTAACAGAGAAATTATTGATGACTGTAATCAATTGATTTGCTTTTTATCTCATACCAGTAAAACTCTTCATAATGCTGTTCAGTACGCTGAAGAAGGGCATAAAGTTATTACGGTATTTTATTTGGATTAATTGCTGCTAATTTTATAAGTTGTAGTCTATTGCAGCTTTTTGTCCACTTTAAAGGAATTATATGTTTAAACAGTTAACAGGAAAAAATCCTCGCGAATATGAATATGCAGCAAGTTACGTTATGGATAATAATGACGAAAAACTTTTTGCAGAATTAGTTGAAAAAGATAGTTTTTTGTTTGATTTTGTCAAAGAAAATGTTGCACAAAGACTCGAGAAAGCTACAAACCAGTATAACTGGCAGACGGTGTTGTCTTTTTTGAAGTATTATTCGCCGTCGTATGAGGAATTTGTCGCCTCCACTCTAGCAAAGTATGCGGATGAAGATTTGACAGATAAAATGCTTGAATTATTAGAAAATGGTACCGATGATGAAAAAACTTATGCCGCAAAATTTTTCTCTTATATTCAGGATCCGCTTGCTGTTGAGCTTTTGAAAAAAAATTCGTATTCAGAAAACGATTATCTGAGTACAAATTGTGCCATAACGCTTTCTGTAATGAATGAAAAGAGTTCTTACAATGATGCGTTTGAGAAATTAACATCAGAGGATGATTTTGAAAAACTAAAAGCAGTAAAATTTTTATCTGCATATGGGAATAAAGATGCTCTGCCCCAAATTATAAACGCGATGAAAAATTCTTCATTAGCCGAAAATATTGCCGGTGAAATTCCTTATATTGATAGTATTTTTAATATTCTGGATGAAAATTTTGAAGACGGTCTGTTAGTTGTTAATTGTATTATAAACGGTTTGGGAGAAATTCTGGGTCTATCACGTGTTTTTGACTTTGAGCTTTTTGAAGTTCTGGAGTATATTGAAAAAAAATACGAAGACAGCCGCGCAGCAGTTGTCCTGCTGAATGCAAGGGAAAAGTTTGAAACCTTAACTGAAAATGATGAATATCTTTTTGATGAGGATAAAAATACCAAAAATGAAATTTATGATATTAAAAAACTTTTATTTAACATTGATAAAAAAGAGTTGTTGTCAAAAGTTAATACTGAACTAAGAGAGGACAGTCCGTTTGTATATACTGCATTAGACTTTGCAAATGATTTGATAGCTATACGAGAACTATTAAAATGCAATAATCAAACGATTATTTTAAAAACTGCTGAAGTTTTGAAATCACTAGGTAACCTCGATGATACTGCAAAAACAGTTGCGCTTTTAAAGATTACTGATGAAAATATTAAAAATATTATACGCGCATTGTAAGAGTTTAAGAACATGCCAATAATTAGTTTTTCATGTTAAAATTACAGTATGGATTTTGAGGAAAAAACTCTGGGTTTTGAATATGTATATAGGGGCAAAGTAGTTGACGTCCGTAGGGATGATGTTGAGATTTCAACCGGTAGGAAATCAGTAAGAGAAGTTGTAGAGCATCCTGGCGGGGTTGTTATTGTAGCTCAAAAAAATTCGGATACCGTTTTAATGGTTAAGCAATTCAGATACCCGATTAAACAAGCAGCTTTAGAGCTTCCGGCGGGAAAACTTGAAAAAGGGGAGGAACCGTTCCCTGCGGCCAAAAGAGAACTTGAGGAAGAAACCGGCTATAGGGCAAAAATATGGAAAGAATTAGGCTATATTAATACAACGCCGGGGTTTTGTAATGAAAAATTGTATTTATATTATGCTGCGGATTTGGATTTTGTCGGTGAACATCCGGATGAGGGCGAGGTAATCCAGTGCTTTGAATATAAAATTGATGAGATTTGCAGCAAAATTAAAAAGGGTGAAATAAATGACGCAAAAACGATTTGCGGACTGATGAGGGCGTTTAAAATATGATTAAAATGGTTGCAACCGATATTGACGGGACTATATTAAAATGGAGTTTTCAGTTCAGCAGTCGCGTGAAAAAGTGTATAACAATGCTTGGTGAAAACGGTATTAAAGTCGTTCTGGTTACAGGCAGAATGCATAGCTCTGCGGTTCCTGTCGCGGAAGAATTGGGAATTCATACTCCGATAGTTTCTTATCAGGGCGGTTTGATAAAAGATGAAACCGGGAAAACATTGTACCAGAAGGATTTAAGACCTGATTATGCTGTTCAAATAATAGATTGGGCAAGAAAAAATAATGTTCATTTAAATTTGTATCTGGATGACAAATTGTATGTTGAGCATGATAATGAGGTTGTAAGAGAATATACTGACGGCAGATTTATAGATTATACGGTTTGTTCCTTTGACAAATTAAAGATTGAAAATGTTAACAAACTTCTGGCAATTGACTTAAAAGATGCAGAAAAGGTTACCGGCTGGGTGGATGAATTAAGTAAAAAATTTCCTGATTTGTACATAGTAAAATCTACTCCGTTTTTTTGTGAAATAGGCTCAAAAGATGCAAAAAAATCTTCCGGAGTTAAATTTTTAGCTGATATGTGGGGGATTAAACAGGATGAAATTTTAACAATCGGGGATCAAAATAACGATATTGAACTTTTAAAATCCGGAGGGATTAAGGTTGCTATGGGTAATGCGACAGATGAGCTTAAAAAATATGCCGATTATGTTACTGATACGGTCGAGAATGACGGGTTTGTAAAGGCTGTTGAAAAGTTTGTAAATATAGGGGTTCAAAATGTATAGAGTTGGCTTGGGATATGATATTCATAAATTAACAACAGGGCGTGACCTGATTATCGGAGGGGTTAAAATTACCCATGAAAAAGGGCTTTTGGGGCATTCTGACGCGGATGTTTTAATCCATGCAATAGTTGATGCCATGCTCGGGGCGCTTGCGCTTGCAGATATTGGAACACTTTTCCCTGATACGGATAAGAAATACAAAGATATTGACAGCACGATTTTGCTTGAAAAGGTTTACGAAAAAATATCCGAAAAAGGCTGGCAAATTGTTAATATTGACTGTAATATTATTGCTCAGGAACCTAAAATGATGCCATATATTCCTAAGATGAAAAAAGTCTTGTGTAAAATTCTTGAAATTGAACTTGACGAATTGTCAATTAAGGCTAAAACCAATGAAAATCTTGATGCGGTTGGCCAAAAGCTTGCAATTGAAGCGCATGCGGTTGTAATGCTTAGAAAATAATCGATTAAAATGTTTTTGCAAGCTATCTGAATTTTCTCATCATAGACATTGCCTTGGTCACAGCATGTTTTCCCATTTTACCGCCAAAACCGCCCATCATTTTTTTCATATCATTCATACCTTTCATCATCATGCGCATTTGTTCAAACTGTTTGATGTAAAGGTTAATATTATGCATATCAATTCCGCAACCTTTAGAAATACGTTTTTTACGGCTTGTATTTAAAAGTGCAGGATTAGCGCGTTCTTCAGGGGTCATACTCTGGATAAAGACTTCAATTTTTTTAAATTGTTTTTCGCCTTCGTGGGAGATTTTTTCACGATCATCCTTTGACATTTTCATCCCGGGAATCATCCCGAGAATTTGATCCATAGAACCCATCATTTTCATCTGTTTTTGCATTTTTAAGAAGTCATCAAAGGTAAATTCAGCCTTTGCCATTTTAGCCTCAAGCTCGCGGGCAGATTTTTCATCAAATACTTCCTGAGCACGTTCAACGAGGGATACAATGTCACCCATGCCTAGAATTCTTGTTGCCATACGTTCAGGATAAAAATCTTCAAGAGCATTAAGCTTTTCGCCGGTACCTGTTAACTTTATGGGCTTGCCGGTGCAATAAACAATACTCAACGCTGATCCGCCGCGGCTGTCGCCGTCAAGTTTTGTTAAAACTAATCCTGTTAATCCGATTTGTGCATCAAAATTTTCTGCGACGTTTACTGCTTCCTGACCCGTCATTGCATCAATTACAAGTAGTTTTTCCTGCGGTGCAAAAACTCTGTCAATTATTAAAAGCTCCGCCATCATATCGGTATCAATTTGTAAACGCCCTGCTGTGTCAAGAATTAAAACATTAAAACCTTTTTCTTTTGCATAATCTATGGCGTTTTGAACGATGTTTTTAACATCTTTTGAGCCATCAATGGTGAAAACTTCAACACCAATTTCATTTCCTAAAGTTTTTAACTGTGAAATTGCAGCAGGCCGATAAACATCACATGCAACCAGAAGCGGATTTTTGCCCTCTTTTTTAAGTTTTACAGCCAGTTTTGCAGAAGATGTTGTTTTACCTGAGCCCTGCAGACCAAGCATCATAATTAATGACGGGTGACCGTTTAAATCTAATGGTTTTTGCTCTTTTCCTAAAAGTTCTATCAGTTCATCATGGACTATTTTAACTAACTGCTGTGATGGATCTATACCTTCCAAAACCTTTTCGCCATCGGCTTTATCTTTTATTGCAGAAATAAATGCCTTTACTACACGTAAATTAACATCCGCCTCCAAAAGAGCACGTCTTATCTCGCGTAAGGCCTCCTGCATATTATCCTGTGTAAGCTCTGTACTGCGGGTTTTACTTATTATGCTTTGTAATCTGTCGCTTAAACTTTCAAACATATCGTTATTTTAGCATAAAAATTATATTGATGCTGTACAATTAGGGCATTTAGTTGCTCTGATATCTATATCTGTAAAGCAATACGGGCATGTTTTTGTTGTAACGGCTTCTTCTTTAATCGCCTTGGCGCGGAGTTTATTTATAGCTTTTATAAGTAAAAATACTGAAAATGCAACTATTATAAAACTTATTAAAGTATTAATAAAAATACCATAATTTATTGTAACAGCTCCGGCGCTTTGGGCTGCTTCAAGGGACGGATATTTTATAAGTGTACCGTCATAATTCGGTAGTGTAAGGTATAAATTTGAAAAGTCAACTTTACCCATAAGCCATCCTAATGGCGGCATGATAATGTCCTTTACCAATGAATCAATAATTTTTCCAAAGGCAGCCCCGATTATAATACCTACTGCCATGTCTACAACATTACCTTGCATTGCAAAAGTCTTAAATTCATTTAAATTTTTCTTTAATCGTTCTATCATTTTTGCTCCTTATTTTAAATTATATCAGCAAATATAAAAAAAAGCTATGTACTGAGGTGCATAGCTGTTGATTAGGGATATGTGTATCTTAGTCTCTAAGGAGTATGGTTTTATATTAGCAGAGGACTTAAGAAATAAAATCATTCGTTTTATTGATGTTTTAAAAAAATTTGCTAAAAATTTTTTAGTGGTACAATATAAATACACAGCGGTATCGTCTAGTGGTTAGGACGGGAGATTCTCATTCTCCAAACAGGGGTTCAATTCCCCTTACCGCCGCCATTCAGCTAATGAGAAGTTGTGTTATTGAAAAGAATTTTATGTTTTGGTGATTCTAATACTTTCGGGTACAATCCTCTAACCGGTTCAAGATATGATAAAGACAGTCGTTGGAGCGGGATTTTGTCACAACTGCTTAAAGATAAATATGAAGTTGTTGAAGAAGGCATGAATAACCGTACAGGATTTTTTAAAAATCCTGAGGGGTTAAAGCAGAGCGGTGCGGATTATTTATCCGTATATTGGCAAAATCATTGTGATTTTGATATTGTTATTCTTGCTCTTGGAACAAATGATGCTCAAATTTTTTATGCTATGGACGAAATTGCAGTAGAAAAAGGGCTTAAAAATTTAATTAATATAATTCAAAATGCAAATTCAAAACCCGAAATTATTTTGGTTCCGCCGGTAAAGATTACAAAAGATTTGTTTAACGGATGGTTTGCCGCTATATTTGATGAATTATCTATTCAAAGAATTGAAAAAACCTTTTATGTATTTGAAAAAACAGCAAAAGAAAATGGGTGTCATTATTTTGATTTTAATAATTTTGTCCGACCGTCTGAATACGATGGCATACATTATACAAAAGACTCACACCAAATTATAGCTGACAGGTTTGCTGATTTTATTTTAAGTTATTTTTAAAACCTTCAAATACAGGTCTTGTTTTGGAAATATTTGGGGTAATATCTGTATTATCTTTAGAATTTTTTATCCGGTTGATTAACACATTTGAAATGCATAACAATAGCCACCTATAGTTAGGCTTTGCATCATTATCATTTCCATCATTATTGTGTTATTTCCCATTTTTTTCCTTTGCGTGTAATAATAAGACAATTAAATTTATTTGACAAGAATATAATTAAAAAGAGCTTTTAAAGCTCTTTTTAATTGTGTTATTCAACATCATCTTCAGTTTCTACCGGTTCTTCAACAGAATCCGTGCGAATAGATTCTTTTCCCGGAGATAGTGTTTTTCCTTTATATTTTTCAATTTGTCTTGCCAGTTTATCAGCGAGTAAATCAATACTTGCATACATAGATTCAGCAGCTTCTTCACAGCGGATTACGCCGGATGCCATCTTGCAAGAAACTTCTGCAACATGTTTTCCTGATGCTGCAGGGTTTTTTATTACAGACAAAACAACATCAATGCCTTGTATCTGATCATAGTGTGCTGCCACTTTGCCCATTTTTTCTTTTACATAAGCCTTAATAGCATCAGTAATTTCAATGTTTCTTCCGTTTACATAAATGTGCATTTAAAACCTCCAATTATTATACTGCCATAGCAGTATAACACAATTAACGGATTTTTTAAAGGGGTAATAAATTAATCTTCTATAATAAATTGTGGTAATTCGACATTTGGTGTGCCGATTACTCTAACCAATTCCAACACTGATGCTTTCATCTGGCATTTTTGTGAAGATCCGCTGAAAAAATCTTTATAAAAACATCCTTCACAATTGCATCCTCTTTTATAACATTCAAGAGCGGTTGGTGTCCATCTTCTAACAGCAACGGCTCTACCCATATCTCTACTTCTAAACAATTTATATAATCTCCAAATTCATCTACTCACACATGCGTGATATAGACAGCAATGCTGCCTTTACCCCACCCCTGAGGTCGCTTGTATCAACTATCTCCGACCTGTTTATACTAACATTATAGGGAATAAGTATTATTTTTCAAGGGGCAAACATGCTGTTGTGAAGATTTGTAACAACGTTCTTAATGGGCTTCATACAGCCTGTTTTGAGGTGTCAATTACATGGTAAATTAAGCTATATCATGTTCTTAAGATTTTAAACCATGGAAAACCATGTCAGAACATGGTTTTCCATGGTTTAAAAGCATATTAAGAAATGTAAAATATTCAGAAAAATAATGTATTTGCAGGCATACGAGCATGCCAAAAAAACTAGAAAACAAGAGATTTTACAGCCAGAAATATTAAAATTATACCGCCGGTTATTTCAAGATATTTAGCCGGGAATTTTTTGAGAAAGTTTCCGAACCAGAAACCTCCAAGAGACATAATGAAAGAGGCGGCACCTATAATTACGGCAGGCAAAATAAGCGGAGTCTGTGAAAAGTTTAAACTGGCGCCTGCAACCAGTGCATCAAGGCTTGTTGCAATACCAAGGCTGATTAAACATCTAAATCCGATACAGCATATTTTTTCTTTTTCCGTATTGAAGGATTCCAAAATAAAATTAAGACCGAGGATAAAAAATATTGCAAAAACAAGCCATTTACTGTAAGGTGCTACAAAATTATAAATATACGCGGCGCCAACATATCCTATACACGGCATGATTCCTTGGAACAGACCCATTGTAAACGCAAGCCTCAAGGAATTAATTGTTCTTTTTTTGTAAAATATAAGCCCTTGTGAAAATGATACAATCAGGCAATCTATACCGAGTGCTATTGCAAGTAAAAATATATCAAATAAACTCAATTTCCACCTCAAACAATCTGTTGCACGGGAACTTGTAATTCAAATCCATCGTTAAACCTATTTTACCAAAAACAATTTTCTCAAATTCTGACATTTTATTTTTAATAGACTTTTCATCGGGATTGGTTTGACGTACATTCGCCTGATAAGCCCAATCATCCAGGAAGCGGACTATTTCCAGTTTTTTAAAAGCACAGTCATTATATTTTTTTGCTAAAAATTTAATTTTGGCGGCACAAATTAAGCTGCCGAGAGAGTTTGCAGTTGTGTTCCAGGAGGAATATCCATAAAAGTTATTTCCGAAATCACTTTTAAATAGTTCCTCCACAAAACTATTGTCACTTCCGTTTGCAAAGCGTATATCAGCAATCATATATGGTTTATCCGGCTGCGACCATTTCCCGCTAAAAGGTTCTGTATCAATTCCCATAACAATTTCACCCTGATGAGCTTTAAAATTATTGACAAATAACAAGATATCTGCATTATCTGTATCGGAAATTTTACAGCCGGCCAGCTCAATTTGCCCAAGAACACTTTTTTCTACGGATATATCTTCATAATTTGATATTAAATTTTTATATTCGGGTTCTAAAAATACCGGTGCAATTTTAATATCGCCTTTGATAGCTCTGGCCAGCAAAGAGATTGGGATTTCGTCCGCACCGGTTTTGACAAAGCCGCCATTATTTTCAATTTCTTTTGCTTCCTGAACATTAAAGCCAAATTCGGCACAATCGTCTTTTGAAAATACAAGAGTATTGAAAAATCCCTCTTTTTGCCAGTCAAGATAGATTTTATTTATCTCAAAATTTCTTTTTCTGGTTTGTAAATAATCTTCAAGTATTTCGTCGGGGACTTCTTTCCGGCAAACAGCACCGTACTTATGCATACAATATGAATAGTTAAATATTTTTTTGCCCCACTTTGACCAGTATTCTTTTTCTTCTTCGTTGACGTTATTGTTTGAAATGCGCATAATACTTGAGAATGCATATATTCTGGCCTCTTTTTTTGACAGAATTTTTTTTAGTCTTTCAACTCGGGTTCTGATTTGGTCAAAAGAATCCGGACATCTTCTGGAGGATATCAAACCGCCGTATGCAAGTGTATCAAGAGAAATAACAAGCGCATCCAATGAGGGCAGATTTTCAAGCCAGTTGAATATTTTTTCAGTGTCCGCATATTTTGTTAAACCTCCAAGCCATTTTCTTTCGGGAAGAAAAAGTTCTATATTACCATCTATTGCCGTAATTTGTGCAGGTAAGGTATAACATACCGGACGGTTATCTATTGGTACAAATCCTATTTTCATTCTTTAATTATAAAATAATATGTATTATAGGCAAAATTTTAACAAATTTTAGCTAAAAAACTCTGTTTTTGCTGCCGCCGTTGATAAAATCAGAGATACCGTCAAAAGTTTTTGTTAAAATATAATCGATTGCATCCTGTGATTCGTAAGCGATATGAGGTGTTACAAAAACATTCGGCATATCAATTAATTCCTGAATAGTTTTGGAGTTTTGCAGACATTCTAGGGAGGATTTTTCCATATCATCAGAAAACTTCTCACAGGCAGTATTATAGTTGCAGGCAACAACATCCAGTGCTGCTGCAAGAATTTTTCCGTTCTCCAGATTCTCTTTTAAGTAACGTGCCTCAACAAGCTCACCCCGGGCAACATTTATAAAATATGAATTTTGTTTCATTGAGTCAAATTCATGTTTTGAGAACATATGGTAGTTGTTGCCGGTATATGGTACATGAAGCGTTATTACGTCAGAATTTCTTATCAAAAATTCCAGAGTAGTATAATTTACATTATATTTTTCTTCAAGTTCGGTTTTTTCTGTAAGGTCATATGCAAGTATCTTCATACCAAATGCGTGCGCCAGTCTACAAACTGCTGCCCCTATAGCACCTGTTCCTACAACACCGAGGGTCAATCTTTCCAGATCTCTCCCGACAAAAGAGGTGTTTTGAAAACTATTATTTTTAACGCTTATTACTGAGTTGAATATATTTCTTACAACACCTATTATTAATCCTATAGTGAATTCTGCAACGGCAGTTTCACCGTAATTTTGGACATTTAACAGGGCAATATTTCTTTGTATACAAGCTTTTTTATTTACATTATCATATCCGGTTGCACGCACTGCAATTACCCGAAGGTTTTTAAACTGGTCAATAACGTTTTGGGATAAAATTGAATTAACAAAGGTACTAATAATTGTAGTTTGATCTTTATCTTCCGGTGATATTTCATTAATTGTTTCCTCATTTAAGCTGAAATCAAAAAATTTAATGTCATAATTATTGAATTTATTTTGTCCGAAAAAATCACGTTCTGTTTTTCTATATTCAAACACGAGCATTTTTATTGACATACTTATCCTCCTTAAACAATTATTCAACAAGTATAAATTAATTCTATTAATCAAAAGTGTATAATTAAAAATGAATTATTAACCGATAAGAGAATGAAACTTCAGAGAAGAAAGTTTATCTTGATAATGAAAGGAGTTTCTATGAAGCACGATTTGATAATAAGAGAGCCGGAGCTGTACTTTGACAGCATTCATCAGGAACTGAATAATTTTTTAAGAGATACTCTCCTGACAAATCATTTTGCAAATCCGTTGAATATTAAGAAGAATTCTATATGGAGACCTGCAATTGAGGTCAAACAACATAAAAAAGACTACAAGGTAAAAGTTCAACTTCCCGGTATAAAAAAAGATGATATAGAGATTGAAATCGACAATGACTTCATGACAATCACAGCAGAAATTCATGAAGAAAAAGAAGAACGTGATGAAGCAGAAAAGAATACACGTTATCATACGAGTGAATTTCGTTACGGTAAGTATCAAAGAACAATATCCTTTGACCAGCCGGTGAAAGCTGCAGAGGCCACCGCAAAGTATAAAGATGGAGTTTTAAAAATAACAATACCAAAACAAAATATTGAGGACTATAAGCCTCATAGAATAGAAATTCAAGATTAAAACGGTGTCTGGTCCGAATCAATCCCGGATATGCTGGGACATGCAACATACGCGGCGGCTGCTTTGGGATAAAATTCCAGCCAACGGCTGCGGAAACCCGTTAAGCAGCTTACAACGACACCGTCGGTTGGGTCAGGGACTGCATGAGCCCTAACAATAACCAACCAAAAGAGTGCGGTATAATCGCACTCTTTTTTAACTTTCAATTAGCAAGCTTGCGCCGATAACGCCTGCCGTGTTGCCTAATTCTGCAGGAACAACTTCAACTGCTGAACCTGCAACAGCCATAGAGCGTTTTTTGATAGTTTCTCTTATAGGATCAAGCAAAATATTACCGGCATCAGCAACGCCGCCTCCGATAATGATTTTTTCCGGATTTAACAAGTTTACAATACTTGAAAGACCAAATCCTATATATTCACCTACTCTTGTGAAAATTTTTCTTGCAACAGGATCACCTTGTTTTGCGGCTTCGGCAACAACAAAAGGTGTTATTTCACTTCCATTAGCAATTTCACGGTATTTTGTTGCTTTACCGCCCATTATATATTCTTCAGCCATTGCAACAATTGACGGCCCTGAAGCAAAAGCTTCAAGACAGCCAAAGTCTCCGCATCCGCATAGCGGACCTTCATGCATTTGGAGTTTTATATGTCCCAATTCTCCTGCTGCGTTTGAAGCACCTCTAACAAGCTTTCCGTTGATTACAATACCTGAACCTATCCCTGTTCCAACCGTCATACATATGAAGTTTTCACAGCCTTTTCCTGCTCCGAAATTTAATTCTCCGAGTGCTGCGCAATGTACATCGTTATCAATTTTTGTAGGTATTTGAAATTCATCTTCAATAATTTTTGCAATAGGAATATTAACCCACCCTGGAATATTTGGTGCAAGTCTTACTATACCGTTTTTGTAGTCTATTTGTCCGGGAAAATCAAATCCGATGCCTTCTATATTTGAAACTTTTGTCTCGGATATTAAATCTTTTATTGCCTGTTTTATGTTATTGACAGTATATTGATAACCCATTTCCGCACGGGTCGGGACAGAGTTTGAATACAAAATACTTCCTTTGTCATCTACAAGTGCTATTTTAACATTAGTTCCGCCAACATCAATTCCAATTCTATTCATAATTTCCCCTTCTTAGATTTTATAATTCTATTTTATGACAAAAATATTAAATTAAAAGATTATAGGATTTTGAGATTAAGATAATATTAAAATATTGAGAGAGTGACAGGTTTATAATATAATTAATTTATCGTAGATATTAGATGGAGAGTTAAATATGATAGATAAAACAGCAGTTATTCACCCTTCGGCACAAATCGCAGAGGATGCAATCATCGGTCCTTACGTTGTAATTGGTGAAAACGTAAAAATCGGAAGCAAAACAAGAGTTATAGCAAATGCATACATTGAACATTCTGAAATTGGTGAACGCTGTACTATTTCACCGTTTGCAACAATTGGTTCAGAGCCTCAGGATTTGGGCTATAAAGGTGAAGCAACTAAAGTTGTAATAGGTGATGATACTATCATAAAAGAGAATGTAACGATTCACAGGGGTGCTGCATGCGGTGATTTTACGACCAGAATAGGTAACAAATGTTTATTGATGGTAGGGTCGCATATCGCGCATAATTGTGTTCTTGCAGATCAGGTTATTTTGGCTAACCTTGTAACATTAGGCGGGCATGTGCATGTCGGGTTTGGTGCATTTGTTGGTGGTATGAGCGTATTCCATCAAAATATCAGAATTGGTGATATGGCAATAATTTCAGGTTTTTCTGCTTCACGTCAGGATATTCTGCCGTATTCAAAAGGTGAAGGACGTCCGCCTGTGCCGCGCGGACTTAATGTTATTGCTATGAAACGCCGCGGTGTTCCTCAAGAAGTCAGAACAGCTACAAATGAAGCGTTCAAACTTCTTATTTCCGAAGAATTAAATACAACTCAGGCAATTGAAAAGATTAAAGCTGAAATTCCGATGAATGAATATATTGAGAAGATGATTGAATTTATACAAACTTCAAAACGCGGTGTGTTGTTAAAATCTCATAAACACGGCTATCAATCATTAGAAGGCGGCGAAGATGAATAAATCCGTTTGGGAAAAGTATGCCGAAGTTCTTGTGGATTATTCAGTAGATGTGCAAAAAGGCGATTTGGTTGAAATCAGATCTGAAAGCATTTATGCAAAAGAGCTTGTAAGAGCTGTTTATAAGCGTGTTTTAGAACGTGGAGGAAATCCGCTGGTGAGGACGGGGCTAGGTGATATGGCCGAAATGTTCATAAAATACGCATCTGATGAACAATTGGATTATGTTGATCCGATTTCAAGACTTGAATATGAAACAGTCGATAAATTTATCTCTATTGGCAGCCCCTTGAATACAAAAAGTATGAAACGTGTAAACTTAGAAAAACTTGCACGTCGCGGGAAAGCAACAAAAGTTTTATCGGAGCTTTTGATGAAACGTTCTGCTGAAGGTTCTGCCAAATGGGTTATTTGTGATGTCCCGACCCATGCACTTGCTCAGGAAGCCGGCATGTCTTTTGACGAATATTCTGAATTTTTGTTTAATTCGTGCTACTTAAATTTGGAAAATCCTGTGGAAAAGCTTAAAGAATTAGATGAAAAACAAACAAAATGGGCAAATTATTTGAATAATGTTAAGCAATTACATATTACAGGTGACAAAACAGATATTACCTTCAATGTTGAGGGAAGAAAATGGATTAGCTGTTCAGGGTTAAATAATTATCCTGATGGAGAAGTATTTACATCTCCTGTAGAAGACGGAATTAATGGTGAAATTTACTTTGATTATCCGCAAAACTATCGCGGAAATGAAGCACAAGGGGTTCACCTGTGGATTGAAAACGGAAAAGTTATAAAAGCGACTGCTGATAAGGGTGAAGAATTCTTACACGCAATGCTTGATATGGATGAAGGTTCCCGTGGAATTGGCGAAATTGCTGTTGGAACTAATGACATGATTCAGGAGATTACGGGCAATATTCTTTTTGATGAAAAAATCGGAGGCGCAATCCATATGGCGGTCGGCGCTTCATATCCTGAAACAGGCGGAAAAAATGTTTCCGGACTTCACTGGGATTTAATCAAAAATATGAAAAACGGCGGCAAAATTTATGCAGATGACATGCTTATTTATGAAAACGGCAAATTTATTATTTAAGTATATAACTGTTTGAATATGAAATCGCTTGGAATTGCTGTCTCGTCAGTATCTTGAGAACTTATAAAAATACTCGGATTATTTTCCGGAAGTTTTTTATCAAGTTTTTGGATTATACTACCTATTGTTCCGTTCGTAACCGGTTTAAGCGGTTTTGTCATAATTAAGCTCCTTAGTGATACTTTTTTAATCGGCATTTTTTTGCGGAACTTTTAGTATTTTTTAAAAATATTTTACATTAAGTTACATTGACAAAATGATTGTCCGATGTTAGTATTGATTTCTAAGGAGAATTTTTATGTCGAAAGTAACCCCTATAATGCAACAATTGTCTTCATTAAAAACTGATATGGTTTTTTCTGTTGTAAAAGGTGATTTCAAAGGATATAAAAAAGCAAGCATAGATTATGCAAAAGTGGCTGTTAATCATTTTGATGATGCCGTAAAAGCTAATTCTCCTCAAATCAAGGTGCCTTTGTTTTCTTCTTATGGCTTAAAAATGGCAAAGATTTGGTTTTTGAATAAATTGCGAATAAAAACACCGGAAGAAAAAGCTTTTAAAAAGCTTGCAAAAGAATACAAAATGAAACAAGAATTCTCTAAGTTTTTGCAAAAGTAACAATAACTGGTTATTTTCAGAACGATTATGTAAAAAAGAGGGACGGTCTTGATGTTATCAAAATAACAGGTATACGGTGCTTATTATAAGGACGCAAGAGAGTGATTTTGAAACTCTAAATAAATTTTGCACTGGGGTGGTACAAATGATAAATATATGTTGAAACAAAAAGGAGAGGTATTACCTCTCCTTTTTATGCATTAACTAATGATTTTGAGCGTTCAAGCTGCAATGTACAGGTAGTTACATCGCAAACACATGATGGTCCAAAATATTGAACTGCACCAGGGAATAAATATCTGTCATTCATTGCCCAGTCTTCCCTATTTTCTTCTAATGCTTTGAATACAGAGCCGTCAAGTTTTACGAGTGCTTTTTGTATAACCGGTTTCATTTCACCGTGACGTTTTTCCATATTCATCATCATTGTAAGAGGTACTCCGCCTGCAATCCATTCATCTGCCGGGGCTGTGAGATTTCTTACGGAGGACAGGTATCCTGTCAGGCCAAAGTTGATTAAGGCAAATGCGTTAAAGCCTAATGAATAGCAATAATCTGCGTCAAAGTTTGACGGGAATGCACATCTTCCTTCATACCCGAAAAAGTGTGACTGCGGAGAGAATTTACCTATATACTCACCTTGAGATCTCAATTCATCCAGTCTTGTTGTAATCATTTCGATTAATAATTTTTCGGTTTCAATTTTTGATACCTGAACATTTCCGTGAGGATCTCTGTCTGCTAAAAGTTGTCCCTTGATTAATACAGGTAGTGAGTTGTAGACTTTTGCATTATCAGTATCAAGTCTGTTCTCAACAACGTCAAATTTTTCTCGAAGAGTTGTTGCATTTACAAAACTCGGATCACTTTCCAATGATGGCATAATATCATTAAGGTTAGCAATCATGGATTTCATCTCCGGTATAAATTCAATTAAGCCTTCCGGAATAATTGCAATACCGAAGTTTTTGCCTATGTCTGCGCGTTTTACGATTATATTTGTTATATAATTAACAATTTGTTCCAGGGACATTTTCTTTTCTTCAACTTCTTCCGAAATCAAAGTAATATTCGGCTGCGTTTGCAACGCAGCTTCTAAAGCAACGTGTGATGCGCTTCTGCCCATAATTTTAATAAAGTGCCAGTATTTTTTAGCTGAATTGGCATCGCGTTGAATATTACCGATAAGTTCAGCGTATGTTTTGGTTGCAGTATCAAAACCAAATGAAATTTCAATCTGGTCATTTTTTAAGTCACCGTCAATGGTTTTAGGACACCCAATAACCTGAATACCTGCGTTATTTTTTACAAACCATTCTGCTAAAAGTGCAGCATTTGTGTTTGAATCATCACCGCCTATGATTACAACAGCAGATATGTTTAGTTTTTTACAAACTTCAAGTGATTTTTGGAACTGTTCTTCGGTTTCAAGTTTTGTTCTGCCTGATCCTATAATGTCAAAACCACCGGTGTTTCTGTATTTGTCAATAAATTCATCTGTAAATTCAATGTATTTTCCGTCAATAATTCCGGAAGGGCCGCCTAAAAATCCGTATAATTTATTTGAGGAATTGGCCTGTTTTAAAGCATCATAAAGACCTGCAATTACGTTGTGTCCTCCGGGTGCCTGGCCGCCGGAAAGAATTACACCCACATTTCTTTGTTCTGATGTGGTCATTGAAATTGAATTTTTGAAAGTTACAACGGGTTTTCCGTATGTGTTTTTAAATAGATTTTGTATTTGTTCCTGATCTCTTACTGATTGAGTTGCAGATCCTTCCGCAAGTTCAAGGCTGTTTATTCCCAAAGCAAGGCTTGCAGGGAGTTTCGGCTGGTATTTTAACCTTTCGATTTGTAATGGTGAAAGTGTTTTCATAAATTTCTTCTTCCTTCTTATTAGTGTACACATTTATATTTTACTACAAAAATAAAGACTTCCAACAAGGAAGTCTTTATAAAATTATTTTAAAGCAAATGTCATATCGGCCTCGACAGCAATTTTACCGTCAACTTTTCCGATTCCGTGAGCCTTACAAACCGGTCCTTTAATTTTTAAAAGTTCTATTTCCATTTCAAACTTGTCACCCGGTCGTACAATATTTTTAAAACGTGCATTTTCAACTCCGGCATAAAGTGCTAATTTCCCGTTGAATTCAGGCATTTTTAACAGAATTGGAGCGGAGCATTGAGCAAGCGCTTCCAATTGTAGAACACCCGGCATTATAGGGTTCCCCGGGAAATGTCCCTGGAAAAATCCTTCATTCATGGTCATGTTTTTGTACCCCTTTGCGTATTTTCCGGGCACACATTCTGTAATTTTGTCAACAAGCAAAAACGGATATCTGTGCGGAATCATTTCCATAATTTCCATGATATCAAAACTTAATACTTCTTCTGTCATAATTTTCTCCTTATTTTGTTTCTATTAATCTCTCTTTTAAAGTTTTTGCCACTTTTAAATGTACTGCGTGTCCTGCTTCTTTTACAAGAATTTGTGCTCTCAAGTTAAGAGGATTTACACCTGTTAAATATAAATCACCAATAACATCAAGAATTTTATGCTTTACAGGTTCATTTTCAGATCTAAGTTCTGTTGTATAACCATTATCTGTTAATCCAACCGTATTTTCCTGAGTTACACCTTGTGCAAATCCTAGCATCTGGAATTTTTTCAGGTCTTTATAAAATCCGAATGTTCTTGCTTCGATTATTTCAGTCGGGTTTTTAGGGTTATAATTTACCCAGCGTCTTGTCAAATCCGGATGATTATAGTTTACCGCATAAGAAATAAACAATTCTTTATCAGGAAGTATTACCATACTGGTTTTTCCGTTTAAGTAGTAAATGGGTTCAGATACCGTATAATATTTTGGTTTGGATTTTTCAATCCCTGCCTGTTTAAAAAGTTCCACCCAGCCTTTTGCGCTTCCGTCAAGTGCGGGAACTTCATTTTCATCCATACATATATCAACCGAATCTATGCCGCAGAATGCCATTGCAGCAGAAAGGTGTTCCTCCAGAATTACTTTAGCTTTTTTGTTACCCAGTGTTACACAGTGATCTGTTGAAATCAGGTTGTCTATGTCGGCTGTAAAAGCTTCCTGACCTTTTACAAAGTATCTTATTTTCCCTTCATTTGATGGGAAAAAAGTTACCTTGCACGGTTTGTTCTTCATCAAACCGTTTCCTGTTATTTCTGCTTGTTTTTTAAGTGTTCCCATTATTCGTTGTGTGCCTCTTCAAACGCGGTAAGCATTGGTTCATATTTTCTGAATTTTGCGATAATTTCCTGAGCATCTTTCATTGTTTTAAGCTGTTTGATGAATTCTTTTCTTGGAACAGCAGGAATACCCACGACAATGGAGCGTTCAGGGAAAGATTTTGTCACACCGGCTTTAGCGGCAATAATTGTATCCGAACCTATTTGGATATGATCTGCGAGACCGGCTTGTCCTGCAATTACTACTCTGTCACCGATAATACAGCTTCCTGCAATACCGACCTGGGAAATTAGCATGCAGCCTTTGCCTATTTTACAATTGTGGCCTATCATTACCTGATCATCAATTTTTGTATCATCGCCGATGGTAGTATTTTCAATAGTTCCTCTGTCAATTGTGGTATTGGCACCAATTTCTACATTGTTTCCTATTTCAACGGAGCCAATTGAAGGTATTTTGAAAATTACGTGTTTTGTTTGTGCACCTTCTTTAATTTCACCTTCTTTTCTGGCTTGTTCAATATTATCAGGATTTTCGGTTACAAAACTGAATCCGTCTGCGCCAAGGGATACACCGTGGTGAAGTATTACGTCATTTCCGATTTTAACCCTGTCACCGATATTTACTCCCGGGTGGAAAAAGCAGTTTGTCCCGATTTTTACACCGCTTCCGATATATGAATTGGCAAGAATTTTTGAGTTGTCGCCTATTTCGGCGTTAGCACATACAACAACATTCGGTCCGATTGACACATTTTGGCCTAATTTTGCGGTAGGATCAACAACTGCTGTAGGGTGGACATCTTTATTAACTGTTGGCGGTACATAAAAAAGATTTAACAGTTTCATCATAGCAAGTCTGGGTCTTTCAACCTCTATAGTAGTTAAATTATCTATTTGTACCCCTAACGGAACAAGTGCAGCTCTAGCTTTTGATTTTGAAAGATTTGCAATTTCGTCTTCGCCAAGTGCAAGTGCCAGCGTTTTTTCATCAGCTAACAACGGCGGGGCAATATGAGTGATTTCAACATCCGCAGCTTTTGTCAGCATACCGTCTACAATCTTTGTAATTTCTTCTACTGAAAAAGATTTCATATCCTACTCCTTTATTTTATTTATCATACTTGTTGTTGATTTCCCCGGAACAAAGTCAATAAATTCCACCTTTATTCCGTTTTTTTTCATTATATCTGCTTCAGGAAGGTTATCCATAGAATAATCAGCACCTTTTGTATAAACATCAGGTTTTATTTCATCCAGAAGGTCACGGGGGCTCATTTCATCAAACAGCACTATATAATCAACACAGTTCAATGCTGTTAACAGTTCTGCGCGGTCGTTTTCATTGTTAATAGGGCGCCCTTCGCCTTTGATTAGCCTGACAGATTTATCAGAATTTAAAAGAACAATTAAGTAATCCCCGAAAGATTTTGACTTTTGCAGATATCTTACATGACCCACGTGAAGAATATCAAAACAGCCGTTTGTCGCAACAACAGTCCTTCCGCTTTTTTGAATATTACGGACAAATTCTGCTATGTTTTCTCTTCTTAAGACCTGTCCCATGGATATCCTTTTTTTATAATTTTAACAGAAAAAAGCTTAAAAGTAGTGTCTGATTTACAAAAAGTAATAAAGAGAATTTTTAGTAAATTTATTTTTCGATAAATTCAAGTTTATATCCCAGAAGATCTGCTATAATATATGCTTCATCCAATGTTAAAGTTCCGCGTTGTAATTTTCCGGTGAGGCTTTTAAATGTATATGGTTTACAGGTTTTTTCCCTCATCATTTGTGCAAGCTTGGTAATTGTTACACATCTTAGCGCTATTAAAGATTTGATTTTACTTCGGGCATTCATTATTCAATTATAGTTTAGTTAATAATAAAATATTCTGTTTGTTATTATTTTGCACATATATAAGCAATACTGCTTTGATTTGGGTAAAAATATTTCAATGTTGAATTATTAAAAATAATCATATATAATATTAGCCGTGTGGTTAATACTAAAAAAAATTGTAAATGTTAAGATTAATTCATTATGGAAAAAATATTGGTTATAAGATACGGAACAATTGGCGACAGCATTTTTGCAAGTGCTTTTTATAGAGAGTTAAGATATGCATTGCCGGATGCAAAAATAGATATACTTGTTGATGAGATTGCAGAAGGTGTAATGAGAAATTGTCCCTATATAAACAGGATTTTTCTAATTGACGGTAAATATAGAAATTTATGGGCTTATATTACTTTATTCAGGAAATATGATACCGTATATTTCCTGAAAAACGATAAATTTTTTTCAAAAGTTGCTTTTTTAGCCGGTGTTAAAAAGCGTATAGGGTTTGATGTAAAGCGTAATAAATTTTTGACATTAAAATCTGAATATAACGAAGACAGACATGAAATTGACTGTTATCTTGATTTGTTAAGGCTTTCAGGTATTCCGGTTAAAAATGATAAAACGGAATTATGGCTTGATAGAATAAATGATTCCAAAGCGCATGAAATTGTAGCGTGTATTCCGAACAGAAAAGTTCTCATACAGGCATTCAGCAGAATCCCTCAAAAGAATTGGCTTGATAAATACTGGGCAGAGCTTATAAAATATTTGTCTAATGAAATGAAGGCGCAGGTATTTTTTGTAGGCGGTAAAAAGGATATAAAAGGCTATATTAATATTATGGAACAGATTAAAGATAATCTGGATATCACTCCGCTTGATATGTGCGGGAAACTTTCTATTGCAGAAACCATGTCATTAGTTAAAAATATGGACATAGTTATAGGAATAGATTCCGGAGTTATACATATGGCAGCAGCGCTTAATATTCCATCTATTCTTCTTCATGGTCCTACATCTCTTTTAAGATGGAAGCCAAGAAGTGAAAAGAGTATTATATTATCGCGTCAGTTTTCATGCTCTCCCTGCTGCTTGCAGCCCGGCAGTAAAAAGTATTGCAAGCATAAGGTTTCTGACTGTATGGAAGATTTGACACCTGATATGGTTATTAATACTATAAATGAGAGATTCGGGTCAAGGTCAACGACTTAAACTTCAATATTAACTCTGTTTAGTGAAAGCTGACTTTGTAAAAGATTTGTATGTCCTGATACATTATTTACATCAGGTTGTTCAACTGTTTTTCAGTTAATTTGGAGTTTTTGTATAAGGTTTCCTATTTTAGGCAGAAGTATTTCTCCTTTATTGTTATTAAAAATTAAAAAATATCTTTGTCAGAACAAATTCTTTTCTGTAATTTTTTTACAAATTCTTACAGTATTAAGGGCAGCACCTATTCTAAGGTTATCCCCAACACACCACAGACTTATACCGTTTTTAAAAGCTATATTTTTTCTTATTCGGCCGACAAAAACAGGATCTGCAAATTCCGCATCACGTGTTGTCGGATATTCATAATTTTCAGGGTTATCAATAACCTTAACACCGTATGCATTTTGTAGAATTTTTCTGGCTTCATCCGGTGTAATTTCTCTTTCAAACTCTATATCTACAGCTTCACTATGACCTCTATATACAGGAACTCTTACCGCTGTACAGGAAATTGGGGTATCTGGTGCGAGGTGGAGAATTTTTTTGGTTTCATTTGAGACTTTCATTTCTTCTTTTGTATAACCGTTGTCACAAAATACATCAATTTGTGGAATTACGTTAAAAGAAATTGGTTTTTTAAAGCAGACATTTTGATACTTTTCACCGGCAAGGTTGGCTTTTGTGTCTGCTGTAAGTTCATTCATTGCAGCGAGTCCGGCGCCTGATACAGATTGATAAGTTGATACTATTAATCTTTTAATCTGTGCCGTTTCATGAAGGGGTTTTAAAACAAGCATCAATTGTGAAGTTGAGCAATTCGGATTTGCAATAATTCCCTTATGATTTTCAAGGTCATTATCATTTACGCCTGCAATTACAAGTGGGACATCAGAATCCATCCTAAAGGCAGACGAGTTATCAATTAAAACTCCGCCGCGTTTTACGATTTCAGGAGCAAATTTTTGTGATGTAGATCCTCCTGCCGATGCAATTACTATATTTATTCCGTCAAAAGATTCAGGTTTTGCCTCTTGGACAATATATTTTTTGCCTTGAAATTCCAGCTCTGTGCCGGCACTTTTTGCGCTTGATAAGAGTTTGAGTTCATTATATTGAACATCAAGCTCATCCATAATTTTTAAGATTTCACGGCCTACAACGCCTGTTGCGCCTAAAATTGCTATATTTGGTTTTTTCATTGTTCCCTCTATAATATATTTTCTAATCCGTATATAAAATCATTTTTTTCATAAACATGTCTGACTGCAAGTAAAATCCCCGGCATGTAGCATTTCCTGTCTGTTGAATCGTGTCTGATTGTCAGGGTTTGCCCCATAGATCCGAAAATTACCTCTTGAGATGCCATATAACCCGGCATTCTGACAGAATGTATATGGATATCAGAGTAGGAGCTTCCGCCTCTTGCACCTTGAAGTGTTTCTGTTTCAAGGCAATTACCTGTAGTAAAGCTTTCTTTTGCTTTTGACATCATAAATGCTGTTTTTAATGCGGTACCTGAGGGTGCGTCTTTTTTCTGATTATGGTGAAGTTCAATAATTTCAGCATTTTCAAAATATTTTGCGCAGAGCTCTGCGCATTTCATCATTAAGACAGCGCCCGTCGAAAAATTCGGGGCAATAAAACAGCCGGTATTATTTGTTTTTGAGAGTTTTTCAAGTTCATCAATTTGATTATCCGTAAGGCCTGTTGTGCCGATTACTATCTTTATTCCGTTAGTCAAGCAGTATTTTGCATTTTCAAAAATTGATTTTGGCTGGGTAAAATCAATAACTACATCAATATCACAAACCCTGTTAGCTTCTTCAATTGAATGATACATTTCATCTGATGCAATATCAATTTTTGCTGCAAGTTCGGTTTCCGGACAGTCCATTATTGCATTAACAACTTCTTTACCCATTTTACCTATTGCTCCGCATACTGCAACTTTTATCATAATTTCTCTCCTTTTTGTCATTTTAGCATAAAACAAAAAATTTGTGGTATTATAATCTTAGTTAAGGAGAAAAAATTATGGCAGATGCAAAAATTTTAGCAACTATTGAAAGAACAGACACAGAACAGTTGCAGATTTCGATTAGTGAATACAAGGGAAAAAGTTATCTTAATATGAGAATATTTTATACAACTGATGGCGGTGCAAGCTGGCTTCCGACCAAAAAAGGTGTAACTTTTACTCCCGAACAGCTTGATCTTTTGGAAGAAGCAATACAAGATGCGCGCAAAGAATTCATGTCTGACGAAGTCTAAAACCCAATCGGAGCGTTATGGGAAAGTATGCTCATGCACTCGTAAATATAAAAGGGCTGGGAGTAAAAACTTTCAGTTATTTAATTCCTGATGAGATGAAGGATAAAATCCAAATCGGTCAGGCTATTCTGGTTCCTTTTGGCAGGCAGGGATTGGTTAATGCTTTTTGTGTTGGCTTTTCGGATTATTTACCGGGTGATTTTAAAGTAAAGAAGATAAATAAAATTCTTGATGAAAAGCCATTGTTTTCAATAGATTATTTAAAACTTCTTGAGTGGATTGCAAACTATTACTGTTGTGACTTAGTAACAGTTTTGAATGCGGCAATACCTTTAAAACTAATTGAAAAAGCTTCCAGAACAGAGCTGACCGTTGAATTTATAAAATTCGACGGGGCTACAAAACGACAGAAAGAAGTTCTGGAAATATTACAAAAAACAGGTAAAGTGAATTTAGGATTATTTGAAAAGCAGGCAAAAACAACACGGGCAACTATAAAAAAGCTGGAGGAGCTCGGATGTTTGAAAATTACATCCGAAGATTTATACAGAAATCCGCTTGATGTCTTGAGAATAACTGAAAAAGAACCACTTTTTGAACTTTCGCCGGAACAACAAAAAGTATATGAAGGGATTAAGGAAAAAGTTAAAACGAATAAAACAATTCTTCTTCATGGTGTAACGGCAAGCGGAAAAACAGAGGTGTATTTTAAACTTATTGACGACACAATCAAATCCGGCAAAAATGTTTTATTTCTGGTGCCGGAAATAGCACTGGCATCTCAGCTTACAAAGCGTCTGGCTAAAAAGTTTGGGACAGAAGATGTTGCCATCTGGCATAGCAGTATATCTGACGGAGAGCGTTATGATGTCTGGCAAAAGCTTTATAAAAATGAGATTAAAATTCTTGCTGGAGCAAGGTCTGCTGTTTTTGCACCGCTTCAGAATATTGGTTTAATAATTATTGATGAAGAACACGAAGGAGCCTATAAACAAACAAGTCCTGCACCAAGATATGATGCCAGAGTTGTTGCCAAAAAGCTTGCGGAATTTCACAACTGTCCGCTTTTGTCCGGGTCTGCCACACCGGATATTTCTGTCTATTACAATGCGGTTAATTCAGGAAACCTATTTGAGATGAAAAAAAGATATAATGATGCAAAAGTCCCGCCGGTTACCGTTATAAATATGCAGGAATACGGTCGTGCAGCATATAAAAATGTTATTTCTAAACCGTTGCAAACCGCGATTAATGAAACCTTAGAAAACGGACAGCAGGTTATATTATTAATAAATAGACGCGGTTTTTCGACTTTTACTCAGTGTCAGGCATGCGGGCATGTGATTGAATGCTCTAATTGTGCAATTCCAATGATATGGCATGCTAAAGATCAACGTCTTAAATGTCATTATTGCAATCATATTGAGAGATTTCCGGAGTTTTGTCCTGAATGCGGTTCTGATGCCTTAAAAAACAGTGGTACTGGTACTCAAAAAATTGAACAGTATATTAAAGAGCTTTATCCTGATAAAACGGTAGAACGTATTGACAGTGATATACTTGTCAGAAAAGGTGAACATATAAGACTTTTGGAACGTTTTCAAAAAGGTGATATAGATATTTTAGTTGGAACTCAGATGATTGCCAAAGGGCTGGATAATCCCAATGTAACACTTGTCGGGGTGATTTCAGCCGATGCAAGTTTTAACCTGCCTGATTTTCGAGCATCGGAGCGGGGATTTCAACTTTTAACACAGGTTGCAGGACGTGCCGGACGCGGTGATTTTGCGGGGAAAGTGTTTTTTCAAACATATAATCCTGAGTTTTATGCACTAGAGAGTGCAAAATCACAAAATTACGTTGAATTTTATGAAAAAGAAATAATTGCTCGTGAAGAATTTGACTATCCGCCATTCAGTCAGGTTATAAGACTTGTTCTGGCTTCCGAAAATAATTTTCGTGCGGAAAAATCAGCTCAGGAGATAGCCTTAAGACTCTGCACAATGATTGAAAAGTATGGAATATCCGAAAGGCTTGAGGTATTAGGACCGACCAGTTGTGTTATTGAAAGACTAAATAGCCAATACAGATTTCAAATCCTTATAAAAAATAAAATGGATGAAAAAGGTCACAGATTTATTTCGAGTTTCATAAATAAAATTACCATGCCTAAAGATATAAAACTCACAATAGACGTGGATCCGCTGGATATATTATAATTCATCTGTAAAAATCGTTAATTTCTTCGGAGTTTAAAAAATAATTTTTTGGGAAAGTACCTGAGTTTTGAGTATTTATAGGAATTTAATAGTGAGAAATAAATTCTTTTGTCTTTTCGCGGGTTTCTTTATCGATGTCAAAGATTTCATCAATTGTCGGATTTTGAATTGTTTGATGAGTTGACATTATTTTTTCAACTGTTTCATATATATTGTAAAGGTTTATTTTGCCGTCCAAAAAGGCAAAAACAGCTTCTTCATTTGCGGCATTAAGACATGTCGTCATTGTTCCGCCAGTTTTTCCTGCTTGGTATGCCAGCTTTATGCATGGAAACTTTTCAAAGTCCGGTTTTTCAAAATCAAGCCGAGCAATTTCCGTGAAACTAAAACTTTTTGATTTTATCCCCTCAAATCTTTTCGGGTATGAAATTGCATATTGAATAGGAATATGCATGCTTGGCAGCCCTAACTGTGCTATAACACTTCCGTCTTTATATTCAATGGCTGAGTGTACAATACTTTGAGGATGCACAACAACCTCTATGTCGTCATAATCAAAGCCAAACAGATGATGTGCTTCTATAATTTCCAGACCCTTGTTCATTAAAGTTGCACTGTCAACCGTAATCTTTTTCCCCATATGCCATTTTGGATGTGCCAAAGCCTCTTTTACCGTTGCAGTTTTTATTTCATCAATTGATTTATGCAAAAATGGTCCGCCGGAGGCTGTAATTATCAATTTATCTACTTGAGAAATATCTTTTATACACTGGTGAATCGCACAGTGTTCACTGTCTACGGGAATAATTTTTACACCGTATTTTTGGGCTTCCTGCATTACAATATCACCCGCCATAACAAGAGTTTCTTTATTTGCAAGCGCTATATTTATACCGTTTTTAATGGCGGTCAGTGTCGGTTTTAAACCTATTTTGCCCGAACATGCTACAAGGATTATGTCATTCTCCTTGTCAGAGCATATTTTCTCAAGCCCTTGTTCTCCGAGAACAGTGTATCGTGGTTTGAATTTTTTAGCCTGAGTTTCTAAAAGTTCCCTGTTTTGTCCGCCTGCAAGTGCAATTATTTCAAATTTATCCCGAAGTTTTTCGATAACTTCAAGAGCCTGTCTTCCTATGGATCCGGTTGAACCAATTATACTTATTTTTTTCATAAGAATATTATATTACAAAATAGTTATCTTACATGACAAATTGTTTACACTGCTGTAAACATCATATCCGGTGTTGTTCGGACTATTCAGTATTTTTTAAGTTGGTGGTTAAAAAAATAAAGCAGTTCGTAAGCCGTGTTCTGTTTCTAGATAATCATCTGTCTGGGGATGCGGTTGCCCGCAAACTCTAGCGATTTTTCCGAAGTGGGCGGACAGCCTTTATAACCTTCGAGTTAATCTTGCATTCGGCTGGGGTTTACCTGGCTGATACCTCTCGATATCACCGGTGAAGCTCTTAACTCACCGTTGCACCATCGCCTGTGATTTAAAATCCATCGGCAGTCTACATTTCTGTGGCACTTTCCACCGGTTCACACCGTCCGGGCTTTCCCCGGCAGCCTGTCCTTGAATGCACGGACTTTCCTCACATTTCTGCGCGATTATCCGGCTGCTTTATTCTTTTTTATTATAACATAAAATTAATCTGTCAAAGAGGAACTTACGTGTATAGCCTCTCTTGCCCAGGTTTGCGATTCCGGAATGGTAATAGCACCGTCTTGAGCTACTATCATATAAAACTGGTCAAAGTTTTTTGTTCTATTTCCACAGTCTTTACTTGTATCGCCTTCAAGACAGTTTGGTTTATTATCGCCGTTTACGTCAACATATATGTAAGTCAGTTTTCCATAGGTAATAGAAGTACCAGAAGGAGTACGTAAATCCCAGCTTATACCATCAGGCGTGGTAAAGGTTCTGCAAGCGCTCCAAGATGCTACTTGTAGATCATCTTGAGAGGGAATAGAAAAATCTGAACATTCATCTTCAATATCCCCATCAATATTCAGGTGTGCGGCAAACAATTCTATAAATTTTGTTTCTCCGCTATAAGTATTTCCGCCATAAGTTACACTGTCGGTATTATCAAATCCTACAGTTGAGTCGCCGCTTGAATTGATTGACGGATATAAATTTGGATTATTAATCAAGTCACTTACTACAGTTGCTGTTGTGTAATATGCCCTTTTCATCATTATTTTATTTTGATTCGGCATTGCATTCATTATTGCTGGCAGTAGTATTGCGCACAAAATGCCAAGTACAGTTAAGGCTATCATTAATTCTGATAAAGTAAAAGCTGTTTTTTTCATATTCCTCCAACTTATTCAATTAAAGATGAACTTGCTTGTATTGCTTCCATTGCCCATTCATCATTCTCATATATTTTTACTTTTCCGTCTGCATAAAGTTCTAGTCTAAATTGATCAAAATTACTGTCTCTTGTTTGGCAATTGTCGGCACTACTCCCCTGGTAACAATTAGGTTTTCTGTCACCATTAACATCTACACCGATGAGAATACTGTCGGTATAGCTTCCTTTTGTCAATTTGGACTTTTCAAATGCCCACGTCATGTTATCCTCTGTTGTGTAATAATAACAGGAAGATCCTACGCCATTACAGTTTGTAAGTCCGCTGCGTGAATATGTAGCATTGGTCTTTATAGTATTTTCATTATCAATTTTTGTAGATAAAGCCAGTCTTTTTGAGAAAAGATACGGAAGTTTTGAAGTTGTTTCTGCGCAATCAAAGCCGAGATATCCGCTATCGCCATTATCCGGACATAATCCGTATAGGGCAGGATATTGGCTTGGATCATTTATTAAATCATTGGTTATATCAATAAATACATTATATGCCTTCTTCATCATCATTTTATTTTGATTTGGGTTGTTCTTTGTTATTGCAGGCATAACAATGGCGCATAATACGCCCAGAACCCCAACGGCTACCAATAATTCCGATAAAGTAAATGCATTAGTCTTTTGCATATAATAACCTCTTTTTAATCATTATAGTAACATAGTTTATTGTATTTTTCAATAAAAATGGTATAATTTGTGTATGTAAATATTTTTTTACATTGTAGCAAATTAATTTATTTAGTGGAGTTAAAATTACATCAGGTTAGTTATAATCTAATAAACACAAAGGGTATAAGTTTATGGTCGATAACAGGTCAGCAGGATTTTTCGGAATTGGTGGCGCATTTAACTTTAAAAGCGGCGATATCTCCGGAACGGCAGCCAGAACTCAGGATGACAAAATGGGTCAGGGCGGTGAATACTTTGCGCAGCAAAAGCGTGAAGATGATGAGGCTCAGGAACAAAATAAATACATGGACCAAAGTGCTGTTTTGCGTGCTACCCTGAATTCACTTGCAATGATGAATGTTGCAGATGTTATCAATGCCAAGAAAAAAAAGATTACCCTCAAAGGTAACTCCAAAGAGGATATCAATAATAAAAATAAAAAACTTGAGGAATCTTTAAAAATTAATACTAACGATGACACCGAAGATGAAGATTTTTATTAACAGAATATGCTGGTATCTTCCGGTTTTTCTTCGTTTTTGTGTCCGTTGGCTAAAAGTTCACCGTGATAGAACGGGTTTGAACCGTTTTTATCTTTTGCAGCACTAAAACTGATTATTGAATTGAATTTTGGAGTTTCTGCTGCTTTTTGTACATCTGCGCCTTCATAAACTGAAAATGCAATTTTACCTTCAACATTTTTTTGAACCTGCTTTGCAGCCTGTGTGTTTAAAAAGTTGATTGAGTTAAGAACATTTTGGTTGAGCTGAATTTGAAGACCTGAATTGTTCATTGCAATCTGGCGTGCTGTTTGTGAGTCTACTTTTCCCTGATATAAGTCTAAACCTAAATCCTGTGTCCCGAAAACATTTCTTGCTGAACCGGTTTGAGCGTTCATAGCTTTTGCTTGCGCTCTTTTAAGAATTTCAGCGGATACTTCTTTTAATATAGAAGTATCAATGCCGGTTTTGTAATTTTGAGTGTAATTTACATTAAGACTCATCAGTTTATCCCTTTTCTTCCTTGTATTTATTTTATCGGCATTTTTAGGTTTGGACTTTAATTTTTTATATGTTTTTTGTTACAAAGCTTAACATTGTGAAAAATCATGGCAATTATTGGGGTTGAGTATGTGTTTATATATATAGAGTATATAAAAAAGAGGTATATTAATGGGCTGTTGGTATAATCCAGGATTTACAAATACAGTGAC
>CAYYAG010000001.1:0-9731 GCA_964470005.1 uncultured Muribaculaceae bacterium | reverse complement strand
TGGAATGCCGGCATTTGGCGGTTTCTGCTGCCGCTGTTAAGAAGTTTCCAGTTTTTTGAAACCCCGTCCAAAATGGATTGGGTTTCTGATTTATTCAGTAATATTTCTTGCACAGCAGAATTTATTAGTGTATTTATTTCTTTTTGATTTTGTTCGTATTTCAGGGCAGGTTGTATTTTACTCAGTTGTTTTGCGCTTATAGCACGGGCTTTTGACATCAAATCAGATTCGTCATATTTTGTATAAAAATCGTTTTTTAATGCATTTTTGTTTACAGCAATTATATTTGTAAGTTTAGCAAGTTCAAGCTGATTCTTTTCATTTGTCATAAATAGTGCAAAGTTTAGGGCTTCCTTTTTATGTTTTGCCTTTAAAGGGATAATAAAATTCATTAAAGAAAAATCGTATTGTCCTATATCCCCTGTTAATTGGGGAGCTATATCTGTGTGTGAATAGGTGGAAGGTGCGTTTTCTTTAATCATATTTAAGAAATTTGCGCCTGCCTGAAACATTGCAATATTTTCAGACATATATTTTTCCAGTGCTTCCCTGTGGGTTTGTGTAATTGTTTCTTTTGGTAGCAAATCTTGCAGGTACAGCGTTTTAAAGAAATCAAAAATTTCAACTGCTTCGGTTGAATTTATATTTTGAAAAGAATTTATTCCGAATTTGTTTAAAATTCTAAGCATTGTGTCGTTTTCCGAAATGTTAGGAAGCCAGATATAAGTATTTGTTGCGGTTTTTACTTGTCCGGCAATATCTCCCATCTGGCGGTAAGTTTGCGGAACTTTTATTTTTGCCTTATTAAATAATGCTCTGTTGTATATTGTCACGGCAGAGGTTGCATACCATGGGATGGAATATAATTCTCCGTTATATTTTAAAGCGTCAATTATTTGCGGTACAAATTGCGCTGTGTAATCAGGATTTATAGCATATAAAGCACCTTTTTGTGCGAGGGTTGCGGAAAAGTCAGGGTTTAAATTAATCAAATCCGGAGGATTGTCACTCAAAACAGAAGCAAGTGTACGCTTTTCACCTTCAGAAAACGGTACATCTATCCATTTTATTTTGATATCGGGGTTTTTTGCCTCAAATTCGTTTATAACACCTCTAATATATTCGGAAAAATCACTCATCTGGAGTGTCCAGAAGATTACTTCGGCTTGGGGCTTGGGAGGAATATCTTTTTTGCTGTTTATAGTTATTTTGTCATATTTTAGACCTAAAAAAATAAAAATACAGCTTAGAACCAAAAATATGAGAATTCTTTTCATTAATTCACTCCTTTGATGCTATTATAATTATACTATGAATAATCTGTTAAAGTATAATTATTTGCAAAAAGTTGTACTGTCTGCTAATATATTTGTAAGAAGAGGATTGTGTATGATAAAAAAAGTTTTAGTTTTATTAGGAGTAGTATGTATATCAATTTTGCCTGTATCTGCCGCAGATGTATGGGTAAATGATTTGAGATCCTTATTTTTGAGTAATAATGCAATAATCTATGAAATCAATTTGCGGACTTTTGGTGCGCAGGATATTAATAAAGACGGGATTATTGATACTTCGGAAGGTGAAGAAAGCGGAAATTTTTTAAATGCAATAAGCAGACTGGATGAACTTATGGCTTCCGGTATAAATACGATACATGTTATGCCGGTTATGGCAGTAGGGAAAATAAAAGCGCTTGGAGTTGCAGGATCTTTGTATGCGGCCGCAAGTTTTAATGAATTAAATCCCCAGTTGAAAAGTGATAAAACAGCGCTGTCTTTGGAAGAACAGGCGGTTAAATTTATAAATGAAGCACATAAAAGAAGAATTAGGGTTATTATTGACCTGCCTGCATGCGGCGCTTATGACCTTTACCTAAAACGTCCGGAACTGTTCGTAAAGGATGCTTCAGGGCAGCCTGTAGTACCTTCTGACTGGACAGATGTCAGATTGTTGAACGGCGGATCTGAAAATAATATTAATATGGATGTTTATAATCTGTATAAAGGCTTTGTTGATTATGTAATGCAGCTTGGAGCAGACGGCATAAGGGCGGATGTTGCATCCATAAAGCCTGCCAAATTCTGGAAAGAGCTTATTAGTTATTCACGGAAAAAAGATCCTCAGTTTATGTGGCTTGCAGAAGCTTCTGATTCATGGACTGAACCTTTATCGGATAAGGTTGTTTTTACTTCGTATGAAAAATTGCTGGAAGCAGGTTTTGACGGATTTTACGGTAGTTATTTTAATATGAAAAACTGGCGTTCTGCTTCAGAATTGATTGATTATATAAAATTTACTAATTCTTTAAAGAATAAATATTCTGAGCCAAAAGCAGTTATAGGGAGTTTTACAACACATGATGAATTAAGTCCTATTTTGATTAACGGTTCACCATATAGCAATATGATATTATGGCTGAATTCAACATTGCCTGTTAATTCATATTTTGTAGATGGTTTTGATACAGGCGACAGCTACATTTATTTATGGGGAAATAAAAAAGCTCGTACAACTGAAACTGATGATGAATATTATTTTGTTCACAGGGGCAAGCTTGATATATTTAACTTCTCACGTAAGCCCGGGGGAAAAAATGCAGTTTTAAAAAGGGATTTTGTTACAGCAAATAGTTTTAAAAGATTTATTGCCCCGCTGCTTGCAAATGGAAGGTTTGTAGAGTTGAAATCTAACAATGATGCGGTTTTTGCATACGGTATTTCATACAATAAAACAACCATTCTGGTGTTTGGGAACATGAATTTCCGTGCCAATAATGAAGCAGTCATCAAAGTGCCGCACTATGATGATAATTTGTTAACTATTCCTGTTGAAATGGATACAGCACCGGTTTCTGAAAAAGACAAGTTCAAGGTTAATCTTATGCCTGGCGAAATTCAGGTGTTGCTGGTAAATGATTTTGAGCTTAAGTAATCTTTTTTACAAATTTACCCAGTGAATAGGACTTTGCTGTGCCGGTTATTATTTCAAATTCCGGCAAAGTTTTTCCCAAATCGCACTTCATTTGCGCAAGCAGCCCGGGGAGTACTATCATAATAGGTCACCGGGGCTGGATTGCGCTCTTTCAATCAATAACCCCCGTTTGTATGAAAAATTTCAAGCGCATAAAGAGTTTTATGAATTTTCCCTTTCACTTTGTACTTTTTCCATTAATTCCACGAAACGTTTTTCGTCAATGGTTTCTTCATCCAGCAAAGTTTTTGAAATATATTCAAGCATATCCCTATTTTCGAGCAGAAGTTTTTTTGCAATTTCGTAACGTTCATCAACAATCTTTTTAACTTCTTTATCAATTTCTGCTGCTATTTCTTCGGAAAAGTTTCTGGTATGCCCAAAATCGCGTCCCATAAATACATGCTCTTCACTTTTACCGTATTGGAGATTGCCCATTTTTTCTGACATGCCGTATGTTGTTACCATATTTCTGGCAAGTGAAGTCACTTTTTCCAAATCATTGGAGGCGCCGGTTGTGATTGAATCTTTTCCGTAAACAATTTCTTCCGCTACACGTCCCCCAAGAGTCATTGTAATTCTATCAAGAAGCTGGGATTTTTTCATAGTTAAATGGTCTTTTTCAGGTAATGTCATTGTAACACCAAGAGCCATACCCCGAGGGATAATGGATACCTTATGGAGCGGGTCTGTGTTTTTTAAAAGTTTTGCTAAAAGTGCATGACCGACTTCGTGATATGCAGTATTTTCCTTCTCTTCATCAGAAATAATCCTGCTTTTCTTTTCAGGGCCTGCCATAACTTTATCAATTGCTTCTTCAAGGTTTTCCATAGTAATTTCTTTTTGGTCGTGACGAGCCGCAAGAAGCGCAGCTTCATTTAATAAATTCTGTAAATCAGCACCTGTAAATCCCGGTGTGCGTTTTGCAAGAACCTTAAGCTCAACATCGCCGGCAAGAGGTTTATTTTTTGCATGAACCTGTAGAATCTGTTCTCGGCCTAAAATATCAGGACGATTAATTACAATCTGTCTGTCAAATCTTCCGGGACGTAATAAAGCATTATCCAGGATGTCAGGTCTGTTGGTAGCTGCTATTACAATAATATTTACATTTTCATCAAATCCGTCCATTTCAACAAGCAATTGGTTAAGAGTTTGTTCTCTTTCATCATGTCCTCCGCCCAAACCTGCTCCGCGCTGGCGGCCTACGGCATCAATTTCATCAATAAAAATAATACAGGGCTGATGTTTTTTAGCCTGTTCAAATAAATCTCGTACTCGGCTTGCCCCTACACCAACAAACATTTCTACAAAGTCAGAACCGCTTATTGAGAAAAACGGGACGCCTGCTTCTCCGGCTACAGCTTTCGCCATCAAAGTTTTACCAGTACCTGGTGAACCTACTAACAAAACACCTTTTGGTATTTTTGCACCGAGTTTAATATATTTTTCACCATGTTTCAAAAAGTCTACAATTTCTTCAAGTTCTTTTTTTTCTTCGTCAATACCTGCTACATCTTTAAAGGTTGTCTTTACTTTGCTGTCTAAAAGCATTTTTGCTTTACTTTTGCCGAAAGACATTGCCTGAGAGCCACCTGCTTGCAAACTCTTTGCCATGACCACCAGAAAAACTATAAATAAAAGCGGTAATAATAAAGACCCCAGAATTCCTAAAAGTTGTGAGGATTCAGCAGGTTTTTTAACTTCAATTTCAACCCCTGCAGCTTCAAGTTTTTTCATCAAATCCGGATCATTAGGTGTTAAAACTTTATATTGAACCTGCGGTAATTTTTTTTCAACAAGACCAAACGGGCTTTGTTCTTTTACGGTTTCTTCTGCCGCCGGCTGGTCTGCTGGTATTGCAATCAAATAGTCGTCTGATTTTTCAACTTTTGTAAACTCATTATTTGCGAGTTTTTCAATAAAACTTGAATAAGAAAGCTCGCTTGTGCTTGTCGTAGGGCCAGCCATAAACACTGATGACACAAAAACCAAAACAACTATAGCTAATACTATATACATACCTGCAGATTGACTTTTATTCATTTAAATAACCTCTCAATAGTCTCCTTAAATATTATAATGCAAAAATAAATAAATAGGAATATTAATTTTGTTGTTGACGTTGGATAAATTTAGCTTTATTCCAAAAGTCCAATCTCATTTCTAACGGATATTCTATTAGTGGTTTTTGTGCAAGATTTTGGGCTAATAGGATTCGGTTATGGATTTTTTTATTTGTATTTGTAAGTGCAGCCGATGGGTCGATTCCATAATAATTGGCTAGCATGATTGCATCAAATATAACATCGCCGGCTTCTTCTTTCATATTTTCGTAATCATTTTTAGATTTAGCCATGAGTAATTCATCTATTTCAGATCTGAGAAATTTGTAATAATCGGCTTCTGTATTGTAATAACCATTGTCTACAAGCGCTTTTGATGTTTTTACAGCCTGTTCTATTGCCGAGTTTTTCTTTTGTGAGTTTGTGGATTTAAAATATATAATATTGCCGGTGTTTTTTATGGGTTCTATCATAATATTTATTATAGAGCAGAGTATGTTTTTTTTATTAAATTATTGAAATTTTTAAAGTTTTGTAACAGAGATGCTTGTTATACCGGAATTTCTTGCATTATCCATTAATTTGACCACTGCACCGTGGGTTGCATCTCCGTCCGATTCTATCATCAAACCGTCCGGATAATCTTTTGCAAGTTGTTTTAATGTTGTTTCCAAATTATTTGCCGCAACTTCTTCGCCATCAATAAAATACCTGTCATCTGATGAAACAGTAACTGATAATATTTTTATTTCATCATTTTTTATCTGTTCCTGATCAACCATTTCCGGAACAGTTAGATTTAATCCCTGTTGATCCAGTAATGGTGCTATAACCATCATGATAATTAATAGAACCAAAAATATATCAGTTAAAGGTGTTATGTTTATTTCATTAAATGTATCGCGACTTCTGGACATTATTATTACCCTTTATTTTCTTCCGTAAGTTCTTTTTGTTCTTTTTTAGTTAAAGGTTCTCCTGCTACAATCAGCTTTTTATATTCGGCATCCTGAGCAGCGTTCATAACCTCCATTATCTGAGAACTTTTTACCTGTGAATCAGCTTTTACAACGACTTCAGGTTTTTCCAAACTATCTTTTACGGCTAAGAGTTCATTCACAAGTTGATCGGATGTAATTTGCTTCCCGTTTATAAACATCAAGCCTTCTTTTGTAATTGCTATTTCTGCTTTATTTTGTTCAATGGTCACACCGCTGTTAATTTCAGGCACGTTAATGGTATTATCTATTGATTGGAATGACGGTGCTATGACCATCATAATAATCAAAAGAACCAGAAAAATATCCGTCAGCGGTGTTATATTTATTTCTGTAAAAAGTTTCCCTTTTTTTGAACTCATTGCCATTTGAATTAATCCTTATATAGCATTAGATGTCGGTGATGTAATTGTGGCTTCTTCTTCCGAATCAACAAAGCTTAAGAAAAGTAATTTTATAAGTTGGAAGTCATCTTCATAACGCTTGACTACAGACTGGAAAGAGTTATAAAATATAACCGCAATTATTGCGACCCCGAGACCAAACGCGGTTGCAATCAACGCAGAGCCGATACCCATTGCAACAGCTGCTGATTGGTTACCTTGTACTGCCAAATCCTGGAAGGTATACAAAATTCTTACAACAGTGCCGAACAAACCTAAAAACGGAGCCACACCGCCGATTGTTCCTAAGATTGTAAGGTGGCTTTCAAGTTTTCTGGTGGCAAGAGCGGCTGCAATATCAAACGAACGAGAGAATCCGTTTCTTTGTTCGGAAAAAATTCTTACGGCTTCTTCCGTTACTTCTCCAATCACGCCGCCGCATTGAACAGCAAGGCTTTGCGCACCTTGCAGATTGTTTTTTGCAAGTTCTTTTTGCAATTTGGGTATAAAAAGAACAACATCTCTTTTATTCCGCTTGTAAAAAGAAAATCTGTTAATAACTACTGCCACAACCAGTATTGAGCATATTAAAATAGGCAGTAATACCGGCCAGTCCAGTTTGATTGAATGTAATAATAATTCCATAGTTTTATCCTCTTTTTATGTACTAATTATATCCAGATGCTCCAAATACGTTATAGTCGAACGTAAATTGAATATCAATACTTGATCCTTTAAATTCTGCAGGAAGCGGCCTGAAAGGAGCCGTTAGTTGGACAGCATTCAATGCGGCTTTGTCTGCGCTTGGTAATCCTGATGATTTAAACACACTGCAAGAAAGCAGCCTGCCGTCTTTTGCTATTTTGAATAAAAGAACAACGCGTTTGCTCTCATTACCCTTTGGAGGATCCCAGTTCATTTTAATTCTTCTTTGAAGCTCCCTCATATAAGGTCCAAAATCGGGTTCTCTTATTGCATCAATACCGGGTGCTCCTCCGCCTCCTCCGGGATTTCCAATGTTTCCGGTACCTGAGCCGCCTCCTTTAGCTAAATATGTTCCGGAGGATGATCCTCCGCCTGTAGGTGCAAGTGACGGGGCAGGCGCGGAACTTCCGCCTCCGCCTGTTGGTGATGTACCTGTACTGCTTATCGGACCCGTAGAATAGCTGCCTGAGTTTGTGCCGCCTGAAGGCACCGGTACTTTAAATGCGGATGATGGTTTCGGTGTTGTTTTTGGTGTTGTAGGTGGTTTTAAAGACGGACGAGCTGTAGGCGGTTGAGGTTTAGCCTCTTGAGTCGTCTTTTGTGGTGCCGGTTGGGGCGCTGCCGATTTTTGAGTTTGTTGTACTGATTTTTGAGGCTGTGCTTGCGCCGGCTGTTTAGCGGGTGTGCTTGCCGCAGGTGTTTGTGCGGGTTGAGCTTTGGAAGGTGACGGTGAAGGCATTGAAACCTTTTTGGTCGGATCGTTTATGCCGCCTGTTCTTGAATTTATATCGGAACGATAAGGTGTATTTTTATTTAAGGGGGTATCTTCCTTCTCAACAAGTACAAATTCAATATCATTCATCTTTGGTTTGGGTCTTTCAAAGAGTGCAAAGTTTATTCCGAAAAAAGCCAGAATTAAAAAGCTCAGCCATGCTGCACCTAAAACTGACGGGTGTAAAATTGTTGAGATTACAATAGATTTTTTCAGGGTTAATTCATCTTTATCCTCTCTCAAAACCGCCGGAGTCGTATATGAATTCGTTGATTCTTTCTCGTCTATTAAGTTGTCTGTGTATTTTCCTAAGATAGACATTTTTCCCTTTGACATTTTTCAGTAATAATTTTATTTTAAATTTAAAATAAAATTATTACCCGATTTACTAATAATTAGTTTGATAAAGTGCGGGATTGACAGTAATCGGCTGAGTAAGGACTAAGTCAATGCTTGCATTTGCAGGGATTTCAACGTCATCACCTTTATCCCAGATAGATTTAATCAAGCCGCCGCCTGCACCAACAGCAGTACCTAAAGCGGCACCTTTACCGACACTACCGCCGGCTAAAGCCCCGAAAACAACGCCCGAAATGGCTCCGGCACCTGCTCCAACTGCTAAATCTTTTGTGTACTCTTTTGTTACATCTAATTTTGTTCCGCCGACTAAAACGCCTGTATTATCATCAGTTTTAATTACAGCCGATATGGGGATTTGGACTCCGTACGGAGTCGTAATTTGAGTAAATCTTACCAATAGTTTTCCGTTCATGCTGCCGTGTTTTGCTTTTGATACTTCAAGAACTGTTCCCGAAACAGAACTTCCGGCCGGTGCGATTAAATTATTCCCGTAGTAGAAATCGGAACCCAGAGCTAAGGTTACAGTTTGCCCCAGTGTTAAATTTTGCGAACTTAAAGGTGTTGTAACAACTGTCTTAAATTCTTGTCCTGCGGGCACGGTAACAATGCTTCCATAAAGTGTTCCGTTATTATAATTAAAATTATTTTGTTGATAATAATTAGGTTGATAAAGCGGTGCGGGAGTGCTCTCTGTGTAGTTATAATTTGCTGCCGCAAGAACAGTGCTTCCGGTTAAAATTATGGCCGTAATTGCCAAGTTGATTATTTTTAACATAAATTCTCCCCTTTCTTTATTTTACATTGTATTTTATTATAAATATATTGTCAATTTGTTAAGGTATGTGTTATATATGCAGGTGCTGTAAGTATAATAAGGCCTTCTTCACCGGCATTTACTCTTGTATGTTCTCCCATAAGCCGTTTGCCTCCGGGTCTTATCTGTAATGTGGGTCCTCTGTGCTTCCAGAAACGTCCTTGAAATTTTTGTTGGTAATGTGGTACTGTTACATATTCAGCAGGCGCAGACAAACCTCCTCCTATCAGGTTGTCGTTTGACGTATATATATATCCGCGTATGGGAATCTCAAATGTATCTGACAAAAGCATCTGGTTAATGCGGATTTTCATTGAGGCATTTGTTCCGATTACAGGCTCATGAATCTCCTCTACGTACCCTGTAAATTCAGTCCCTTTAGGAATTATATTTGTTTCGTGTAAAAATAAATCATTAGACGCGATGAATTTTACCTTATAACCTTCCGGACAGTATTCGGTTGATATATCCTGTGTATTGATAATAGGAATAAAGGTTCCTGTGGGAAGTTCAATTCCGTCGTAGTCTCTCATTGGCAGTTGTATGTTATCAAATTCTTCAGCTAAAGCAAAAGAAAATAGTCCGAATACTAAAAATAAAGCTACAAGAAATTTTTTCATAATTGTTATTATAACAGCTTTTTAGAAAATATCAATAAAAAGT